>JAJDDP010000046.1 GCA_029260235.1 Phycisphaerae bacterium
CACCGTAGGGCGACAAATCGAGGTCCGCCATTGCGCTGGATTCTCGCTGCTCGTAATTGCAGCCGAGGGCGACCAGAACACTCTCGAAATCCGTCAGGCGCCCCCACGACGGGGCGTTGCGAAACGCCAGGAAATCGCCCGCGGAACGAGCTTCCAAGGCCGAGCGAGTCGCTGGTGCCTTGCTATCGCTGACGCCCGTTGGCGTCTCGGGAAGCTTCCGCCAGATCCTCTCACTGGCCCAAAGCCCTTCTTGGCCTGTTGCCGCGGTAAAAAATGTGACGGCGGATTCGTCGTCTGGTACGCGAAACCGCGCTGCGGATTCCGCGATCAAGTTCATCCGCTGCCCTTGCACCTCGGCGCCGAGCCGGCCTTCATGCGTCCGAATCGTCATAGTGGCGCCCGTCGACGCCTGATAGCGGCCAACGTATCCGTCCAGTACCTGGGCGTCGATGGCGACCGGTGCACTCTTGGCCTGCGACTGGTAGAACTGAACGGTATCTCCATCAATCCGGCCAATGCCGCGGCCGGTGCCAAACCAAATGCTGCCATCTTTGTCTTCCGTAAGTCCGAAAATCGCTCCGGCCCTGACTGCGATTTGCTCCCGCGCGGCCAGAATATTTTCAAGACCGGCTGCCGGATCAAATCTGTTGAGAATACTGGTCCCTGGTTTCGGGTCCTCACCTTCCACCGAACCACCGCTAAACCAAATATTGCCGCGCGAATCTTCCATGAGAGAGAAGCTGGCAGGTTCGAAAACGTGCTGCACTTGTTCGCCATCGTAATGATAGATCCCGTTTGAGCCGCTGAACCACACATGGCCCCTACGGTCTATCAGTGCCGGTGTATAGCTATTCCTCTCGATGTTCACCCCACGTTCCTCTGTGAAGTTCACGAACGTGGTGCCGTCGTAACGAAACAATGCGCCGCGCGTGCCAAACCACATGGTGCCATCAGGTGACTGTGAGATAGAGTGCACATCGGAACTGGTAAAGCCATCTTCCTCGTTGAACGATGTGAAGGTGGTGCCGTCGTACTTTGTCAATCCCATCCCGCCGAACCAGATGTTGTTGTCGCTGTCCTGCATCATCGAAAGGACGGTGTCATCAACCAGGCCATCCTTCGTAGTGAAGTTGGTATAGGTCTTTCCGTCGTACCGATACAAGCCCGCGCCCGTGGTACCCAGCCAGACGTTGTCCTGGTGATCCTCCAACAAGCTAAATGCGCGGTAACGTCTCAAACCCTCTTTATTAGTGACGTTGGTAAAGGTCGTGCCATCGTAGCGTATGACCCCGTTCCACGTTGCAAGCCAGAAACCGCCTATGCTGTCCTGGAGGATGTTGCGCGTAATGACCTGGGGGCCGGTGTTGCTGGAAATGCCTGACGAATCCACGAAGTACGGATCAACATCCGCCAGCTCCGCCTCGACCCGCCTGGCCTCGAACCCGCGAAACTTGAACCCAGTTACTTTTCCGTCCTCGACCGTGAATTCCATCAAGCGTCCATTGCGGCGCTGCATGACCTGGAACTCGGACTGCGGCAGGAACTCCACCCGGCCTTCGGTCCGGGCGCCTTCGGGGACGTCCGCGATCAAGCGGCCGTTCACGGCTTTGAATTCGAGCGTGCCCATATTGGGAAACAGGGCCAGGCGTGACCTCGCGTGGGACCACTCGGGGAGGCACTCGTATGTACCGGTGATCAGCGCGAGCGCGGCTTCGCCGATGTCGACGCGCTTGCGTCGTGTCGGTTCGAAAGCAGACCAACCGTATGCCTTCGCGGCCGCCATCGACACCATCTCACACACTGGCCCTCCGCCATCGCCGTTGGTCAAGACGACGATGCCCCAGCCGTCGTCGAGAGAAGCGGACAAATTGCTGCGAAAACCTTCATTGGCACCGCCGTGCCCAAAACGATCACCGTCTTCGCTCAGCGCTGGGCCGAGTCCCCAGTTGTTCTTACCAGGTGTCAGCATCTCGCTGATCAGACGCGGCGACAGCAGGCTGCCCGGCTTGCCAGCACGCGACCGTTGAATCGCCAGCGCGAAGCGCGCCAGATCTTCAGCCGTGGTCCAAAGCCCCGCCGCGCCAATCTCCGGGTAGTTGTGGTAGCGACCCTTGATAGGAGACCCGTCATAAGCATAGGCTGTTGTCGCGTCGTTCTCGCGCGCGAGCGGTAGCGGTTGCACGTACGTGCTGTGCGTCATACCTGCCGGCTCGAGCACACGCTCGCGAAGGATCTCCGGGTACGGCTTGCCGGCGACATCCACCATGAGCTGTCCAATTATGGTGTAGCCGCCGCCCGAGTATCGCCAGTTGCTACTCGGAAGCGTGTCCACGCGAACCGGATCGGTGTTGCCGCGACCCTCGAGGATGTCGATCGTGCTCGGCCAGTTCGCGTCGCGTGCGTACCCGGGAAAACCGTGCACGGTGGTACCGGCGGTATGTGAAAGCAGCTGCCGCAGCGTCACCGGTTGCTGATCCGTGAACTCATTCGACGGCAGCTTCCAACTCTTCAGTTTCAGATTGACGTCTTCGTCGAGGTCGAGCAAACCGTCTTGAACCATGCTGAGCGCAGCTGTAGCCGCGACCGGTTTGCTGATGGACGCAGCTTGAAACAAGGTCTGAGGCGTCACCGCGCGCCCGGTCTCGACATCCGCGATACCAAAACCACGCGCCCAATCGATCTTGCCATTTCGGATTACGGCAATACTGACACCGGGTACCTGATGCTCACGCATCAACTCGTCGAGCGTCGTCGTCTCTATCGGGTCGCCGTCGACGACAATGCTGCTTGGCTGTAGCTGCTCGAGCAGAGCAGCAACGTTGCTTTCGGTGGTCGCAGGCACACCCTCGTTTTGCGCCGACGCGCCGACCGGAGAAGCGAGCAGTGCAACCAGAAGTGTCCAGTGAAGTGCTGATGTGATTCGCATTTTCTTTGCTTTCTGTTGTAATTCTGTACCGACCCTCGGGGATGTATTCGGTCGCGCTAGCGACAGCTTCACTCCCGCGTCGTGTCTGTGGATCCTGTCGAACGACTCTCCGTTGAATTTGAACACACCATTCCCTCCCAACCACAGATCGCCCCGCTTGTCGCGATAGATGGCCGAGATGTGCTTGCTCGTATGTCCGTCCTTTTCTGTGAAGTGCCGGAGCGTCTTGCCGTTGTATCGCTAGGCACCGTAGCCCTGAGCTCCTTGCAATCCGAACCAGATATTGCCGGCAGCCTCTTCTGTGATTATGAACACGCGATCAAGCGAGAGGGCCCCATCCTTTGCATCCTCGGGCAGAGGCCCACCTCTGCGGTTCTCTCTGCTGCCGAGTCCTTTCTCTTGGGTGAAGTTTACGGTCTTGCCTCCTTCGTGAAGGCTTTCCGAAGTTGTGTTCCAGAAGTCGGTGTTGAGCCTCTTTGTGAAAGCCTGCGCATGGCGCATCGTAGGCACACCTGCTTCGCCTGATTCCGATGGGTTTCCCGGCGCCGCCGAGCGTGAACGTCTCAATTGCGTCGCCTCAATCGTAGCCTTGAGACACACATCGAATCAAAGGGCGAAACGATGCGAATCAACACCCATCGACAAGCGTCATGTAGGACCAGCCCGTCGTCTCGGCAATGATCTTGATTTGCTCGCGGCAGAGTTCGATCGATTGTTGTAGCGCCAACGAATCGCTTTTCTTCGAAGACACCAGTCGGGCAGACCCTCGGGGCTGCGCCGTGTTGACCTGCTTTTGGGCATACAGTTTGAGAGCATCTTGAATGTCATTTCGGGCGCGCTCGGCGATCGTTCTATCTGCGAAATCGATGCCCCCGATGCGGAAGCAGGTTACGTCGCCTTTGGCCGGCGCCGTCGCACCGGATGATGCGGCGTATACAAACGGTATCGGCGTCGCGTTGACGATGCGAATGGTCCGCAACTCATCGACTGTTCCGCGTAGAAGCTCGAGAAGCGCCTCGTGTGCCAGACTCGCGGAAGCGAATTCTCGATCACCCAGAAGAATGCGAATGGGAGCACCGACACGGTCGGCGAGGTGCTCTGCCAAGGCGAGGCGCCGCGAACGATAGTCGACCACGCCGTATTCCAGAACCGGATTCGCCGCGATGAGCGCATCAACGTTGGCTTGCACGGGCGTTTTCAGAAGCCGGAGGGGAATCTGAGGCCCCTGGATTTCCGTGACAACTTCAACCTTGGATACCGGGGCGGGCGCCGGATACGTGAAGCCCTTGGCGACCGCCTGGGCGCGAAGGCTCGTAAGCAACGCATCATCGAAACTGGGTCGAGATCTACGATCCTGAGCCTGCTTCGCTTGAATAAAGGCGCGGCGCTGTTGATCTGTTTCTGCTATTTCAGCGCGAACTGCATCACGAACACTTTGCATGCCAACGACATATGTCCTTCGCTGATCAGGCGTCATGGATCTCATGAAGGCCGGGAGTTCATTCGACTCAATAGCAGCAAGCCGAAAGTCCTTTTGCCGAAGCGCATCGACGAGATCCCAAGTGGCGGCGTTGTACAGAGCGCACCCCTTGGCGGCCGCACGACTGCCGCACGATTGGGCACCCATCTTAGCGGCATTCTTGTCCTGCGCGATCTGATTGGCGAGTCCGGTAGCGCCGTGCGCGCCGAAGGGAATGTAGGTTCGATTGAGTTCGCCATTGAGTCCAGCAAGTGTCGCGTCATACGGTGTGTCGATCTGAATAGTGCCGGACACTACGTCAATGGCGGTGTAGGTGCCCTTACTTATTTGCGCCACGCGATCCCATTTTTCGGCGACGCCCTGTTCTCGATCGCCTGCGTACACGCTGTTGATGATGATATCCATGTCGGTCGCGGCCCGGGCGGCGATGCGAAAGTCATGCTCGGTGGCGAGCTGGTCGGCGGATTCGTTGCCGGCCAGGAAAATAATACGCAGCGCATCTGGATCGGATGACCAATCCAATGACTCGACAGCACGTTCGATGGCCCAGCCGACATACTCTTCACCGCCGTCCGTATTGAGCGCCATGAGTTTGCCGTAAGCAGTGTCCAGGTCGCCCGTGAAGTCGACGTGCCGAACGATGTAGCCATCTTCGGCCGGCACCTCACCTCCAAACGTGATCAGTGCCACGCGCAGGCTGGGCGTTGGCGTGGCGCGGGACAGATCGGTAACGATGTCCCAGACGCGGCCCCGCACGGAATCAAGGAGGTCGGACATACTGCCGGAGATGTCCAAACAAATGGCCAGGTCGATGGCGCGGTTTTCGGACCGGCATTGCGTCGCGGGTGCCGCGCCAACATTAGGAGATAAGGAGAGCGCCACGAGGGCGAACAGCATAATGGAGCGGGTCATAAGACGTCCTTTCGTTTGATTGAAGGTTTCACCTACGTAGTAGTAGAGCAAGTGGAACAGGTTAATAGCCCCGAAGAGCAGTTTTGACAAAAGACGACAGGCGTCGTAGAATCTCGCATGCCCGGTTCGGTTCGGGATCCCGATAGAGAGAGCAACGTGCCAGTGCAATACGTATTCGCGGGTGTCGTGATAACGGCGGCATTTTTCGTAGCTTCTTGTGAGCAGCAGACGAACCGGCCCACCGCAAGCCAATCTGAGCATCCTGTGCCCAGCCTGGCCGGCAGCGTGCCGATGCCATCTGAAGCCGCAGATCTGCTGGGCAAACATCTCGTGTTGGACGAACTCGATTGGCTCAATACGCCGGACAACAAGCCCGTCAAAATGGCGGGCAAGGCGACGCTGGTTCGTTGGTGGACGGACACGTGCCCATCATGCGCGATGTCTCTGCCCGCCATAGAACGACAACGGAAGGAATTCGCCACGAGAGGGCTGCAGACTCTGGCGGTATATCATCCCAAACCGCCCCGCGACGTGGCGGCGCATGATGTCCTGCAAATGGCGAAGGCAATTGGATACAGCGGGTGGGTGGCGACCGATCTACAATGGAAGACCCTGCAGCGGGTGTACCCGGGCGTCCACGAACGGCACAGCACGAGCGTATGTTTCCTGCTCGACGGGAAAGGGGTGATCCGTTACGTGCACCCCGGACCGGCGTTTGGGCCCACGGATGACCCCGAAAAGCGCCAACTCAATCAGGATTATCTGAACATCACCGCGGCGATCGAGGCACTGGTCTCGGAGCCATAGCGACGTGCTGACTAACACGGCCGCCACGTCGCGTGGAGGCCAGGACGGGCTCGAAACTGTGCGTACGAAACAAAACTTACGCACCTTCCTTAGACTGGTAGGCGACGTGATCCGCACACACCATTTTTCTGGATTCGTCAGTAGTAGGTCGGCTCCTCCAATCTACTAATAAAATGGAACAGTCCGGAGTGGTTTCGGAGAAGCTCTGTGGGGGATGGAAAATCGGACGCCGATCTCGTTCGCGAGGCGCTTTCCGGGCGTACCGCTGCGTACGCGCTGTTGGTGCACAGGTGGAGTGCGCGCGTGCTGGCGGTCTGCCACGGGCGGGTTGGAAACGCTTTCACGGCAGAAGACCTGGCACAGGAAACCCTGTTGCGCGCCCTCCGCGCGCTGGGGTCGATCCGCGAGCCGGAGCGCTTTGGGTCTTGGATCTGCGGGATTGCGACGCGGACCTGTCTCGACTGGCTCAAGTCCAAACAGCGAACCGAAGTATCGATCTATCCTTTAGAAGCGCAGGCCGGCGAGGATCGATCGCATGTAGAATCCTTCGACGATTCCTGGGATCTGCTGTATCAAGAGCTTGAACAACTGCCCGCAGAGTGTCGCGAGGTACTCATGTTGTACTACTACACGGAATCGACGTACCAGGAATTGGGGGAGATGCTGGAGGTGTCGGCTGCAACGGTCAACGCCAGACTGACCAAGGCACGTAAGCTGCTGCGGCACCGGTTGTCCGAGGCTGGGAGTTGAACGATGAACTGTGAACATGGATTGTCACTGATCAACGCCCGCATGGACGGCGAGCTTCTGCTTGACGACGGGCATCGCTTGACGGCACACTTGAGTGAATGTGCGAACTGTCGAGTGGCGGCGGAAGAGCTGGCGCGTGACGATCGGGAACTGGCGCGCATTTTCGGCGCTCGGCAACGCGCGGCCTCCACGGTTGCGGATCAGGTACTGGAAGCGTGGTTTGAGGAAGCGCCGTTGCCTTCGCGCCGGTGGGTTCACTTGAGATGGGCAACAGCCGCCGCGGCCGGGTTCGCCATGGCGTTTCTCCTGTTCGGACCGCGCACGTGGATCGGGTCGAACGCGGGATACGAGGACCAACGTGTACGTGCCCTGGTGGAAGAGTGGAAACAAAGCGACTCTCCGCACGAAGTCGAGTTACGTCTTCGGTCGTTGGGACCCGCGTGTGCAGCACCGCTGGCAGATGCCGTACAAACCTGGGAGGGTGAGGCAAACGACGAGTGGCGGCTCGGGGCGGCTCGCGTGCTTTGTGACCTCGCGGATGCATCGCAGATTCCCACGCTAATCGACCTGCTTGGCGATACCTCCCTCGAGATTCGAACGCTCACGGAGGCCTCACTGGTTCGACTGACCGGCGGCCGGCGCGTTGATCTGATTGGGCCAGTGGTTCAACAGGCCGCATCGTGTTCGAATCCGCAGGTTGAGTGGCGCGAGTGGTGGAACAAGAACAAGGAGCGGTTCGAGCAACCGGATGGGTAGTCGCATGGACTTAATGATAGCGGGCGAACGGATTCGAACCCGCAGTGTCCGAACATACGAACGCGCGTAAGAGTCTGTCGTTGTGGACGTCACATTTCGCCCTCCGAACGTGATAGGATCATGTTTATGAACATTCTCCACCCGTGGCAGCTCCTTCTCATGACTCTGGCCAGCTGGATCAATCGGCAACGTCAGCACTCCTCGCGTCGGCGGGCTAGATATATAGCCCCAGAGCGCTCTTGGTCCAATCGTAGCGCGCTAGTCGCCTGTTAGGGCTGCGCCCTACGCTTGTCACTTGCAGGTTGCTTATTGGTTCGATGAGTGAACCAGTAAGGAGTCAAGGATGGCCGTTGCATATGCGCAGGATCTTCGAGATCGGGTGCTTCGGGCTTGTGAACGCGGGATGAAAACCGAACAAATCGCGGATCTTTTCGAGGTGAATTCGTCGTGGGCCCGTCGGGTCAAACAGCGTCGGCGTGAAACCGGCAAGACGTCGCCTCGCCCGCGGGGTGGAGCGACGGTCATCAAGATCGATCTTGAGCGGCTGGCCGAGCTGGTCAAGCAACGCCCCGATGCCACCATCAAAGAACTGCATGCACTTTTGGGCGCCGATTGCGTCGAGTCGGCCGTGTGCATGGCACTCAAGCGACTGGGCTTGTCTTTCAAAAAGACGATCCACGCCGCAGAACAAAACCGCCCGGATGTAGCCCGTCACCGGGCTGCATGGAAGCGCCTCCAGCCCAGAGTTGACGCCGAGCGTTTGATCTTCATTGACGAGACCTGGACCAAGACCAACATGACACGTCTGCGTGGCCGGGCACTGCGCGGTCAGCGCCTGATCGATTAAAAACCGCATGGTCACTGGAAGACCACAACATTGATCGCCGCTCTGGGCATCGATGGTATACGCTGCAAACGGGCTGAGAATGCTCTAACGTTTGGCTTCAGCGCACGGGGGCGCGTTTGCACATCGGCGCTGTAGTGTCCTTCTGGTGCGTGTTGTTCAGGTTGGTGACAGCCGCCTCTTGGCGCTTCGACAGAATTGTCGTCCGCGGACCCAGCAGCGGATGCTGCGCCCACTGCGGCTACGACTTCACCGGTGACGCGTCGGGCGTCTGTCCAGAATCCGGGGAGGCGATGTGATCCGCAAGGCAATCATCATCTTGCTCACCTTGTTCATCGGTGGGCAGTCGGTGCCAGCTCGCCTCGATCCTCCCATCCATCGCTCGTTAGGGAGTGGGTCAAGATCGCAACCCACCCTCTCGTGCTGTAGTGTTTCTTGTTTGGCTCGTGACCCCGTTTTGCCCGCCTAGTCGCCCGGCGGAATCTGGAATTGATCGTCAGGGATTTCAGGATTGAGTTTCCAGTCCTTAAATACGATCGACAATTCCACCTTCATTCCGGGCGTACCTTCACCGACGGCTGAAGTGTCTGGCTCTACCCTGCGAATCAGGGGAGTTTCGCTCGTATCCACAAACATAGTCCAGCCACCTTTTCCGTTTATCTTCAATTTGTGACATTCTATCCCGTCGATTTTCTCGATGCCGTCATATGCCAAGTTCATTGTCTCATGGCGATGTTCGAAAAGGGGGTCACTTGAAACCAGAGCCTTGATGCAGGAGATGGCGAGCGCCTCCTGCGGCATTGCTGGGGCTACATACGTCAAGCTGAGGTGGTCTAGTCCACTCTCACCAAATGGAGTTCCCGTGCCGCCTTCACCAGTCACTGGATCCCCCATGTATCTCTTCTGCCCGTCGTAGATAACAGTAACCCGCTACCACCACCCAAGCTAATCAGGGCAAGCTTGTCAGGTTTCTTCACGAAAAGCTGATGCCTAGTGTCGAGCTTCTGCTTCATGTCTGGCCTCTCAGCGCTCATAGACATACTCATCTCGACGCTAAAAGATCGCAGCTTCTGCATATGTTCGGCAAACTCTCGCAGGACGGCTTGCGCCTTCTCGGATGGCTGTTGAGGTTCCTCACCCGCCGACGGTTGAGTTGAGAATCCTGAAGCGACGGCAAGGCAAAGAAGTGGTAAGTAGCAGGGTTGGCGAAGTTTCATGGCAAGCCTCCATAATGGCAACTCAGCCTACCGTACCTGCTCAGCCCAACTAAGACAACGACTTCGGTTTGCCTGGGATGTAGGTTTCGGGGGTCTACTTCAAATGCGGGAAGCCAGCATGAGCGAGCTATACCCAACAACCCAAGCCCTCGTCGAGCTAATCGGCGAGCAGAGCTACGCCATCACGCTTGCCCGAGCTGTAGCACGAATTCGAGATGATCAGACGCTCGATGATTCACGTCGGCGAGAGGCGTTGAGGGCGTTGCTTGTCCGATCAAGTATCAAGAACCAGGTGCCGTAGGCATCGATGGTTCGCGTGAATCGCGACAGCAAAAATGCACGAAGAAAGGGAGGCTGCGCCTCTTTTTGTTCTGCGATGATTTGATCCGATGTTTGACGAGTCCTTGTCATGATCAGACCTCCCTCGTGCATCCAGAATCCGCGTGATCCTAACATGCGGCCTAGATTCATTCTTGGGGGGTAGGTCAGAAAAGTCAATTATTGGCCGACATCGTGGCAGGAATGAGCAATCACCGATTACGATGTAGCAGGACAGGAGTGGTTCTATTAGGACGTTGAGATCGTGCGAACGAACGCATCATGCACGTCGCTAATCCGCCGTGGACCAATCACCAGGGCTAACGGGTGACTTCGGGAGAGCTGAACTCCTCTGCCACGCGACGCGCGTCATCCTCTCGACCAGCGGCTGCGTAGAGATAGATCAATCGATAGCGTGCGGCTCGACTATTCGGCGCGATTTTCTCGGCTGTTTCAATCTCGTGGCTCAGCGCACCGCGGAGATGAACAGCCGAGACCCATGCCCGCACATAGTCTGCATTGAACGGTTCAAGGCCACACGCTTGCGACAAGTTGCGCTCGGCCAACGCCAGGTCTCCAGTGCGTCCAGCGACGGTAGCTATCCCAAAATAGATTAGCCCAGATTCGGGATTCAGCCGCGCCGCCTCCTGGAGGGCCTCAAGCGCCTGCGTAAGATCACCCCGGCTGGCCAAAGTCGAACCCAAGTTGAAGTGCCCATCGGCATGCGCAGGCCATTGATCCACCGTTTCGCGCATTACTTCAATGGCCAGATCATAAGCACCACTATGGGCCAGCGCTAAGCCTCGCGCCAGCTGAAACTCTACGACATCTGGTCGCTGCTCAGCCAATTCTCCGAGCATCTTGACCGCTTCTCCGCCGCGACCAAGCTGAATCAGTAGGTTGGCTAAATCACTGTGGGCCTTAGGAAACTCCGGAGCGATCCGTACAACTTCGCAGAGCTTGGAGATTGCAGCCTCATAATCATCTTGGCTGGTCAACAAACCCGCGAGTTCGTAGTATCCGGCGGCGAAGTTTGGCGAAAAATCGATTGCTCGCTGGAGGCAAAGTTTGGCTTTTTCCTGCTCACCCCGGCCAGCGTAGGCTATGCTCAGATCGAACAGCAGGTTTACGACCGGTACCAGGCCCAACGAGTCAGCCTTTTCAAGATATGCAATCCCTCGATTCAACTGCTCCCGCGCAACGTGTTGTGCTCGACCTCCGGAAGAATTGGACATAGTGCGCGCCGTGTTCAAGGCCCTCCTACCGCTGACGGTCAGTATCTGAACAACGGCTGAGTGACCAAGGAATAAGCTCCACAGCGCGGTTGCCGCCAGGAAAACGTAGCCCGCACGCGTCGTCTTTCCATTGGAGCGCAATTGGAATCGCGCGAACCGGGGCTGCGGTGCGTGAAGAAACCGCACAGCTGATATACCCATATACGAGCTGATCGAAGCTAAGGTCAGCGCCAACAGAAAGGGAACGCCATCGTAGAGCTTGCGCAGAATGACCAACGAGACCAAGAAAATCGCGACCATGGCAAGCTCTTCAGGCCATGAAAAATCGTATCGAGGTGACTTCGTCGGTTGCGGCTTGGTCTTGATCGATGACCGCTTCTTGAAACCGAAAAACAGCGCATCTTTCGGACATACGCTGATACAGTCCATGCACTTCATGCAGCCCGGGTTCACTACCATTCCATAAGAGTTCACTTCCTCGTGAACGCGAACGTTCGATGAGCATGCAGCTGTGCAGTGTCCGCACTGCTCGCATGCATCGGTCACGCGGATTCTTCCTGGCGCAACTTTGTCAGCCACGCCAAAGAAACCGCCATAGGGACACGCGTAAGTACAGAATCCCTTATTGCCGAGGAAATAGACCACTACGAATCCGCAAACAAAGATGGTCAGCGATCCCACGAACCACCCTGGGAACCGATCCCAGAAATCATACGTTTCAAAGTGCGGGGTGAAGGATGCCCGCGGACTGCCCATGAGCACGCGGACCACCGTAGGTAAAATGAACATGAATACCGCCGCGCCCAACGGCACGAACACCAATAGTCGGGATCGGAAGGGTCGCAGCTTGATTCCAGCCTTCTTCAAAAGCCAAGTGCAGAGATCCTGATAAGCGATGAGGTGGCACCCCCAGCCGCAGAAGAACCTCCCAAAGATCAGGGTGCCCAGAATCGTGATCGCGAAAAGCACAAACCCAGCGTTGACCAGCGCCTCGGTACCAAGCGTTTGCATGGCCTCGCTTGGCTCTACGGGCGTTACAGTTTTGCCATTGACCCACCAGAGGGCGATGTGCAGGGCGGCAGCTGCATGAACTAGGATCAGGCTGAGTGCTCGCCACCGTCCAAGCGTCGAGGGCCGAACGCTTCCACATCCAGCCGTTGATACCGAACCGGCAGAGACGGGAGGCCCAGCTAATAGAGGTAACGGTATTTTCTTCGCCCGCGTTCGACGTGCCATTGAAAATCCGGATCCATAACTACCCGTACTCAGTCATCGTGGCCGACCCACCGCGCCATTGTAGGACTAGACGACAGCACTCGGCCAGCCATTTTCTTGCTCCCGATGTGCTTGATCCGATCACTCCACAGGTTTATGACCCATTGGCGGCGTAACTCGACGCACCTAGCTCAGCCGATCCCTGTGACCGATGGGCAGCAGCAGATTTCTGCCGGCGACGCTGGTACGCGGGATCGGGCAGGGCCGGCAAACTTCACTTCGGCACCTAGCGGGGCTGCTACGACTGTGTGGAGATGGTGCGGGATTGGTTCATCACGGTCGAGGTGAACAGCGTGCCTGTGGATGTCGCCGACGCCAACATCGATATACAAGATGACGGCCAGGCGGCTACTATCACCATCGATGGAATCGAAGGCGACTTCGATGAAGGGGAACTGGTCACCGGAACAGCTACAGCGACTACAGCAGGAGCCGGCAAAATGGTCATCGTGAACACAATGGGTGGAGAAGCTGAAGCAAGCGACGCCCGAGATGGCGGCGAGAACAACGACCAGTAGAAACCTCGTTCTCGAACTTCAGATTCAACCAACAACCCGCGATGCCTCATGTGTCGCGGGCTGTTGGCCAATCGTTCGCTTGTTGGCAACAGCAGGGTCAGCCGTGCGAACCTGTCCTGACGCACGGCCCATAGTCTTCTACTGGCCCCTTGCCGGGTCGCCCTGCAGACAGAAGCAGCCCACCCAGCGATATGGTTGCTGGGTGGGCTGTTCCTTGCTCATCGAGTTCTTGACCAGACGCAATCAGGCGTCAGTGTCTAGCTAATAGTCAAGCGATCTACGGTCCGTCAAGACCGGCCATGAATACGCTGTAATCCACTAGATCGAGCGAACTGCTGCAATTCGAATCGAAGGTCGTGCAGGGGTCGGCAATCTGACCAGCCACCCAACACGATTGTAAGGTTGCATAGTCGCCCAAGTCGAAATCGCCATCGCAATCGGCGTCACCAGCGTTGCAGAGTGCAGAAGGTCCTTCGGTGACCATACTTGCCGCGGTGGGATTGCCCGGACGGAAAAGGCCCAAGGACGAAGTGGCGCCAGTGGGCGGGCCGTCAGCGTCGAAGCGGAAGTTGTACAGCGTGCTCCAACGCAGGGCATTGGCGTTCTCATTGGTGGCGAAGTCTTCAGTGGACCAAGTGACGCGACAGCTGTCGCGATCTACCGCCCAGTCGATATTGGTGTAGGGCTCACCACCGTGATAATCCACGTCGTGGAAGCCAATGTTGGTAAGGGTGACGCCCTGCGGGATCGGGATCGAGAAGGATTGGCCTGATCGATGCGAATCCAAGTTGAAGACGGCGTATTCGTAGTGCCACGTTCCGTCACCGTTGTCCGAAACCTTCCAGAGCATCCAGAAGCGGCCATCGTCCGCAACAGTCGCTTTGGTCTTTTGGACGGTCGGGTCCATGTCTTCCCAAGCGAGGATAGCCGCCTGCTGGACCTGGGTCGATCCGATCGAGGTCAAGTTGCTGACCGTGTTTACAGCAATCTCGCGCCAAGATGCGTTGTTGGCGGATGTCATGCCGTTGCCGGGGTCGGGGTTAGCAGACGAGTCATCCTGGGTGATGTAGTGGCCCTCGATGATGTAGCGTGCGCCGGCATTCTGGGCTGGATCGATGTCGGCCATCTGTACCTGCACGCGACCCGCGATCGTGGAACTGCCCGTGGGATTCTGTGCTTCAGGGTAGGGGAACACGCCGGTGGAAGCGTTGACTTTCGAGCGCGGCTTGAGGCCACTCGCGTTCAGGCCTGCCCAATAGGTATCCGCACATCCCACGCCAAGCGTGTTGCAATCGGTGGCTTGGCAAGCCCCGCAACCCGGTTCACTCAACGCACAAAAACCGTGCTTCAACCAAGCCATGCCGATTTGTTCAAAACGGTCATCCTTGAGGCGGTACATGTTCTGAGCGATGACTGGGTGGAAGGCTGAACCTGAAAACCAATTTAGGGTTTCGGTTCCTTGATTGCATGATTGCGTCGCGAACGCGTAGGCCATGATGTTGCCGACGGGGCCGTACTCGTTGATGTCCGTTCCGCCTTGGGCCAATTCAAACACAAAAACGTCCGGTCCCGCAGCCTGCGCCGTGCTGCTCCATGCCGACGCCAGAACGCCCAAGGCGCACAGCGCACAAGTGATCTGCTTAGTCATGTCACATCCCTTCTAGAATCCGATTCCGTCAGATTCTTGTGAACCCGCCGAGTGGTCAATTGGCCACACCCTCTACACGTTGTATCCCGGAGAAACTATGTCCCTAGGATAATCACTCCGACCACCGGGGTCAACGATTTTCGGGCCATTTGCAGCCCGGGTACTTTGTTCAAACGCATCCCCTGGTCCGCGGAACAGGCCTTTTGTGGGCCGCCCCTGGTCGGAGCTTAGGGCGAGAATCCGTCCTGGTAGCCCGCGAAATCTCCCAAGTCCACGTCCGAATCCCCGTCAAAATCCATCATCTCACATCCTGGCAAAATCGAGAACTTCTTGGGCGGCGTCAGGCAGGATGCGAAAACTTGCGTATCTGCCTGGTCCTGATCGCTATCCTGGTCGCCGTCACCGAGCTTGTCTGAAGGATAAAGCGTCCAGGTTTGATTGGCGGGATAGTTGGTCAGTGTTCTGGCGTAGCCGCCAGGCCAGGTAATCTCGATCTCGTTGGTGATTGAGGCAGATCCAAGACCAATGTGCTGCACAAGGTCGTTTTGATTCTTGAAGTTGCAGCCGGCGATCACTTCCCGGAGCTGCCAAGTGGATGCTGTGCGAACCCGGATATTCGCGCCGATGGCGTAGCGGGCAGGCCCTTCACCGATCACATCGAACTTGACCCAATTGCCGATTCCACCATTGTTGTTAATGAACAGCCTAATCGGAACTTCAATATTCGCCAGGAACAGGTCCATGTCTCCATCATTATCCACATCGGCCACCGCCGTGGTGAAGGATGCGCCGCTGTCGTCAACACCCATGGACGAGGCTATCCCCACGCAGGGCCAAGCGCTGTCGTTGCGGTAGAGCCGGTTTTCGACGGTTTGGTTGCAGACGTAGAGGTCCAAATCTCGGTCGTTGTCAAAATCGAACATCACCGAACCCCAGCCCAGCGCAAAGGAAGAGGTACCCGAGATCCCCGCCTCGGCGGTGAACGTGGAATCCCCCTGATTGATGAACAGGGCATTGCCGGGAGGCCCGTTCGTGCAATAGAAGTCCTGATGGCCGTTGCCGTTGAAGTCGCCGATGGCAATACACATTGCCTCAATGCAAGCTTCGGTGCCGGATGACGCGGTGATGTCCACGAAAGTGCCGCCCACGTTCTCGAACAAGTGGTTCCGCCAACCGTTCGCGTCGCACTCTCCCTTGTCGGTGGCAAGGTAGAGGTCGGCATCGCCGTCACGGTCGAAATCGACGAACGAAGCCTGGAAAGTCGGATCATTGCCTCGATCAACGCCCAGCAAGAGGGCTACTTCCTCAAACTCACCGTTGCCAAGGTTGTGATAGAGACGGTTGGGGATCGGTGGTGGGGAAATCGGGTCTTCAGGTCGATTGGCCACATAGAGATCCAAGAGGCCGTCATTGTCATAGTCGCCCCACGCACATCCTTGTCCGCCACCCGGATCGCCCACACGGGCGACGCCGGTTTGGTCGGTGAAGACAAACCCGCCTTCGTTCCGATACAAGAAGTTCGGTTCCATCCAGCAAGAGATGTAGAGATCAAGGTCGCCGTCGTTGTCGTAGTCCCCCGCGATGACTCCACTCGCTCGCAAGGTCGGGCCGATGCCGCTCCCGATGGATCGATCGATGAAGTTGCCGCTGCCGTCATTTTCGTAGATGCCGGGAACGTCTCCAAGCGCGCCCAGGGTGATCAGGTCTGGGTCACCGTCATCATCCAGGTCGGCCAGCGCTAGTCCGCGACCCCAGAGGTTGCCATAACGAGGTGTGTAGTTGATGCCCCGCGCCACGGCTTCTTCGGTGAAGGGAACCGGAGTTCCTGCCAACGCTGCACCCACCGTGCTCCAGAACAACAACGCCGCGACAGCGACCTCTGTGCCCGGATTCTTGGAGGTGGACTGTACCGACCAGCTATATTGGGTCTGCCAATTATCCATCAAGATCGGCCCTCTCCAGTGAGAAACACAGCGCTGCGCATCAACAAGATGCCTGTTCTAAGTCAATTGCTCATTGCGACCAGCAACGCCCCAAAATCGGCAAGATCGTTATCGTGGTCGCCGTCAAAATCCATCATCTCACATCCTGCTTGGGTCGTACCGGGAGAATGCCCCGTGAGGCAACCCACGAAGGCCGCATGATCCACCAAGTCCAAATCACCGTCTTGTTCGCTGTCTCCCAGTTTTTCTGGTGGATACAGCGTCCAGCGGTTGTTGGCCGGCATCGGCAAAATTGACCGCGTTGATCCGCCCGGCCAAGTCGCTACTACTTCGTCCGCGGTGTTCGCAATGTTCAGGCCAACTGACACAGCCAGTTCGTTTTGTGACTTGAAAGTATTTCCGCCAGCGATGATTTGACGGTGCTGCCAAGTAGACCCCGTTCGCACTGCAACGTGGGCACCCACAGCCAAAAGGTTCGCGCCCTGTCCGACAACATCAAACTTGATCCACTGCCTTGTTTGGCCTTCTTGGTTGACAAACAAGCGAATCCGTTCGTTGTTACTCTGCACCAACATATCCAAGTCGCCGTCGTTGTCGATGTCGCCAACAGCCACCGCGAAGGAATCCGCCGCATCATCCACGCTGAGCGACGGGGCGATGTCCACGCAAGGCCAGCTGCCGGTGTGCGAATAGAGTCGGTTGTTCGCTAACGCACCCACCGGTGGGCCAACCATGTCGCAGACGTACAGGTCTTGGTTCCCGTCATTGTCATAGTCAAAGAAAACAGCCCCCCAACCTGTTCGGAATGAATCAGTCCCCGATGGCGAGGAATCCATGATGAAGGATGTGCCGCTCTGGTTCATCAATAGGGCATTGGCTTCGTCGGCCAGGTTCGTACAGTAGATATCTTGCAATCCGCTTCCGTCAAAATCCCCGATTGCCAGTCCCATGGAGTAGATGTTCACGTCGGTTCCAGAAGCCGCGGAAATATCGTTGAATACGCCGCCCACGTTTTCGTAGAGCCGGTTGTGCATGGATGTCTCAAGTGCGACCTTCTTGTCGTTCGACACATATAGATCCAGGTCGCCGTCCCAGTCCATGTCGAAGAAGACCGACTGCCAGCCTCGCCATGGGTCCGCTACACCGGCTGCGACTGCCACTTCCTCGAACGCCCCGGTGCCGAGGTTGTGGTACAGGAAATCTGGGAGGTTGTAGTTGGGCACGTGAATGTCCAACCAACCGTCGCCGTCGTAGTCGCCAACTGTTGCCCCGGTCCCCCGGCTAAGGCCGTCCACACCGGCGGCAACGGAGACGTCAGTGAATTGAAAATTGCCGTCGTTTCGCACCAGGACATTGGCTTGATCTATCTGCGTGAAGTAGAGATCCTGGTCGCCGTCTGCATCATAATCGAGGGCCACTACACCCGAGCGTCCCAAGAGGGCCGGTATCCCGTTGCCCGCTGAACGATCCGCAAAGAAGCCCGAGCCGTCGTTTTCATAGATGCCGGCCAAGTCGTTGGCGGCACCGGTTACCACAATGTCTGGGTCTGAGTCGCCGTCTAGATCGACGAACGCCAAGCCATAGCCGAAGCGTTCCAGGCTTGCCCTCTCGATCGCAAAATAGCTGACCCCGCGAGCATCGGCCTCCTCTGAGAATGGTGCTAGAGAGCCTGCCAAAGCTGAACCGACGGACCATACCAAGGCGAGGAAGAATGCCGCCTGAGTCAATCGGCTGCTCCTCACGCCGCTGGCAGCAGCGTTGGTCTTCGCGGATTCACGGATGCAGCCAAGGAGCCCTATGGAGTGCGCGGCACGGAAGATCATCGGCAATCGCCTCACATCATTTGGAAGAACAGGTAGAGTTGAATCCTCGAAAAAAATAACAAGTGCAGGGCCGCCCAGTTGGGCGGCCCTGCCTGGGGTTTTAAGTTAGGTTGCCTTCCTCACCACTCTCGTGGCTCGGAACGACCGCACAGGCCTATCGGCCAATGCTCTCCAAGGAGCCCTGGCTGCCAATGACGGGCGTTGCCTTGTCATTGCCACCCTCAGTGGGGGCCTCACTTGGGTAACCAGTCTGAGTGAACTCGCAGAGATCGATGCTGCAGCTCGACACGTTACCGCAAACGTCGGTGGCCGTGACGATGAACATTGGCGAATTTGCCTTGATGTCAAGGACATCGCCGTCGAAGACGACCCTGCAGTTGTTTGGCTGACACTTGATCTCAACGATCGTACCACTTGCAATCGGGATCAAGCCACAGCCAACATCGATGACAGCCGTTACGCCCTGTGAACCACAGACCATGTCGCCACAGGTATCGCTGGCGCTGTAGGTGAGCAGGACGGCGTCGTCATCATCGTCGCTGTTATTAGGATTGGCGAACCCGATCGGGAACTCTGCATTGCAGGTGACAACCGGTGGAGTGCTGTCCACGATAGTGAACGTCGCAGAACACTCGCCCGTCTGACCCTCAGAGTCGATGGCGGTCCAAGTGACCGTAGTCGACCCGGTTGCACCACAGAATGCCCCCATGAATCCGGCAGAGATCTGGGTCAGCGTTACGTCACCACAACCTTCGCTGACGGTGGCGCTGTTTACCCAGGCGTCGAAGTCAGCCAAATTGCCCGCGCCGTCGCATTCGACGGTCAGGTCCATCGGGCAGCTGACGACAGGTGGGTCACAACAGGTGATCGGTGAGCACTCCGTGCCTGCGCCGCCGAATACGCCGTTGGCAAAAGCACAGCAAGCCTCGGTCGTAACCACGCATGCGTCAGAACCGCCAACGCAGCAAGTGCCTTGCAAGGTGGTCATGCCGCATCCGCCGATGTCCGAAACGCTTTCACTGTCAGCGAATTCGCCACCCGAACCTACGACCATGCCATCTAGAAGCACCTCGTAAGAACCGGTGCCAAAGCCACAGCAGATACCGTCACCGAATGCATCGAAGATGGTGAAGGTGTAGCAACCGTCGCTGCAAATCGGAATATCAAAGGTGTGCAGTGTGGCTGCGTCCGTCAATGGACCCGCTGAGAAGACAGTGGAACCGCCGCCGTCGGTGACCTGGATGGTGGTCTCGCCCGGGAAGTCGTCGGTGATCAGGTTGACGGTCAGGGTCGAATCCTCAGACCCAGCCGCACAATCACCGCCACCACCGCCGCTGCAATCGCCGATGTTGCTAACGCTTTCGGAATCAGCGAACTCGCTGCCGGACCCAACAACCGCTCCGTTGAAGAGAACCTCGTACGAACCAGTGCCAAACCCACAGCAGATACCATCACCAAAGGCATCGAAGATGGTGAAGGTGTAGCAACCGCTGTTGCAAACGGGAACGTTGAAGGTATGCAGCGTGGCTGCATCGACAAGCGGGCCTGCCGAGAAGATGACCGCGCCACCCTCGTCCGTGACTTCTAGGGTGGTCTCACCCGGGAAGTCGTCGGTGGTCAGGTTGATGGTGATGGTCCCGTCTTCAGAACCAGCAGCACAACCGCCGCCACCGCCGCCGCAAGCGCCGATGTTACTAACGCTTTCAGAATCAGCGAACTCGCCACCGGAACCAACAGTCGCTCCATTGAACAGAACCTCGTACGAGCCAGTGCCAAATCCACAGCAGATACCATCGCCAAAGGCATCAAAGATGGTAACGGTGTAGCAACCGCTGTTGCAAACCGGAACGTCGAAAGTATGCAGCGTGGCTGCGTCGCTCAGCGGGCCGGCCGAGAAGATGACCGAGCCACCCTCGTCAGTGACTTCTAGGGTAGTCTCGCCCGGGAAGTCGTCGGTGGTCAGGTTGATGGTGATGGTTCCGTCTTCAGAACCAGCAGCGCAACCGCCGCCACCACCGCCGCCACCGCAGCCACCCATGTTGGCTACGCTGTCAGAGTCACCAAACTCGCCGCCGGAACCAGCAACAACCCCGTCGAACAGAACGACGTACGAACCCATCCCAAAGCCACAGCAAATGCCGTCGCCGAAGGCATCGAAGATGGTGAACGTGTAGCAACCGAAGCTGCAAACCGGAATATTGAAGGTATGCAGTGTGGCTGGGTCGACAAGCGGGCCGGCCGAGAAGACGACGTCGCCGTTTTCGTCGGTGACCTCAAGGGTGGTCTCGCCGGGGAAGTCGTCGGTGATCAGGTTGATCATGATCATCGAGTCTTCGGTTCCCGGATCGCAAGACTGAGGAGGCGTCGCGCCTGAGCAATCAGTGCCGTCGCCCTGATAACCGCCACCTGCGGCAGTGCAATCAGCCTCAGTAGTGATCGAACAAGCGCCATCAGCTCCGCAGCAACTACCCAAAGCCAAGCAGCCGTTGTCGGTCGTGCAGGCTGTGCCGTCGCTGATGGTCAATGTGAAGTCGCCGACCGCGCCGCCGAACCCATGTACCAAGACCAAGTACTCAGCCCCGTCCTGGGAACACCAAGAAACCTCAGACTGCAGGCCACAAGCATCGTCGTTTGCGTCCTGGCAAGTGAAGTCAGCACAGTCGCTGCAATAGACACTCAACTTCGTGTCGTAGCTGGCGCCACTGCAGGTGCTTGCCGTCATGGTGTTGCCCGTGCCGGTAACCGTGTACCACACGCCAGGAGCCGTGACCTCTGTCCCGCAATCCGGGGCAGCGTCCATGGTTGCACCGGCGGTCGATCCGTCAGTTGACGAACCGGCTGACAATGGGCCGATAGCGTCGGCACACAAGTCGTTGGCAGGTGCCGGGACGAAGCAGGTTGCCCCACAAAGATCTTCGGCTATATCGGCACAGATGCCGTCCCAAGTCGTATCGCAGCAGAACGGATCAGCAGCACAAACGGTGTCGCAGCAGGCCGAATCTTCGCAACCTGGCGTACCATTACTCTCACAGCAGTCACCCGCACCTGGGCCACAAAGCTCGGGGCAAGTGAGGGTGCCACACTCTGATTCGGCGCCCTGCCATGTACCGCCGGCAGCCACACATTCATCAGATGTCATGTTGTCGCTGCACGTTGCATCTGAGAAGCAGCATGCTCCCGTATCGATCGCACAAGCGGTGCCGGTTAGTTGGGCCAGGTAGGTGGCGCCGCATGGCGTAACAACGTCAAAGGTCGCCGGGGCGACGAAGAACCAATAGGTGCCAGCAGGCACACAAACCGTCGTCACAGATACTTGTTCGCAGGCCAGCGGGAAGGCTGCGGGATCGACTACACCTAGGATGTCGGCGCAGTCACCAGTACCTTGTGGAGCCGTGGGGACAGGACCCGTCAGAGCTTCAAAGTCACCCGCATAGGTCCATGTCAATGCCATATCGGTGGTGGTCGTGACCCGGTACCAATCTGTGTCACGCGTGGCAGTATCGCCGCCGGCTGTTCCGCAGATAGTATCGCCAACGTTGATGTCAGTGAACAATGCCGGGATGAGGTTGCAGCCGCCGTTGACGATGTCATCAGGCTGGCCACAATTGGCTTCGTTCTCCAGGACAGCGCCGGCAGGACATTCCAAGCCACAGCCACCAAGGACCACTGGATTGCCAGCGATACCAGCGGGGACGCCAACTGCGGACGTCGAATTGTTGACGCTCAGGGGCTCGACGATGACGCGGGTAGCTGCCCCGTTGAGTACAATGTTGATCGAGACCTGGTTGGATTTAACGTCGGCTGGGAGAACAACCTCGCGGATTACTGTTTCCATGCCCGCGTGCTTGATCTCGAATACGCCCTTTCCGCCGGTCATCCGGATGACGCTACTGCCGTTGGCCAGTGGGTAATTCTTGAATTTCTTTCCAGAATCGTTGCGGAATCGCAACGACACATCGGGGATGAGATTTCCGACAGCGTCGTGGACGCTGACTTGAAGGGACTTGGTAGGTTTGACCACGATCTGAATGTCGCCAGGAATCGGCGCTTCATCGTGTGAGCCAGGTCCCACGATTGGGGCAGCCGCATAAAGGCTGCTCGTACAGATGCAGGCGCAGATCCCAAGGACCAGGCCATTCCGATTTTGTTTGTTCATGTTCTTGCTCCCCACCTGCTTTTCTCGAAGCTGGTGTCATCATCGTGTCTCAATAGCTGCGATCTACAGAGTCGCAAGCTAGCCCAGTACGGCAGAGCCAAGTTGTCGAATCCACCTCCTTCTCTTGTCATAAGGCACTCACTGGATTGATAACAATAGCTCCCCTCAATCAGCTGTTTCCGAGCAAACGGCGTTCGACTCGCCGAGAGCAATGCCGAACTCTCAACAGAAGTGCGGTACCCATGTTGTTCGTTTGCTTCGGAGCTAGGTTGAATCGAAGTGATGTTAGTGAGGCGGTCAAACCGCTCACGAATAGCTGCACTGCTGCAATTGACATGACTGAGACCGTACCGAACGCACGCCGAGCGACGGCATCCGCGCCTGCGTACGCGGCCTAAGCTAGTGACGGCTTGCTTCAAAACGCTCCCCTCCGAGGGACCGATAATCCGCGACAACGCGCAAGTTGCACTATGTGAGTCCCAGCCCTGGCTGGCCCGCTACTCCTCACATGCCCGGAACCTTGTGTTTGCCATCTACAACATCAGACTTGAGGTGACGTGCATAGTCCGGCACACCGAAAAGCCCTGGCACGCACACCGCAGTAATGGCTTTCAGCCTAGCCTTTCAGACTTTGAAAGTCAAGAAACGTCTGTTCAACATCGGGTCATTCAGCGTAACGCCGTCTGCGCGGGCCCAATCGCGGCCGCCAGCCAGCGCAACCCCCGTGGGTGGTGAATTCATTACTCCCCTTTTGGCATCGGCTTGCTGGATTCCAATGCCTCTTCAAGCGCCTTGATGAGCTTCTTTGAATCGGGATCCACCTTCGGGCTGAATCGGGCAATCACCTCGCCTCGTCGATCAACCAGATATTTTTGGAAATTCCACTGTACTTCGCCAGCGATCTTCTTGCCGGTCTCCTCCGTCAGGTATCGATACAGCGGGCAGATGTCCTCCCCCTTCACCGACACTTTAGCGAACAAATCGTACGATGCGCCGTGCTTGGTTGTACAGAACTGCTTGATTTGGCTGTTTGAACCCGGTTCTTGACCCCCGAAGTTGTTGGCTGGGAATGCGAGGATGCGAAATCCCTGGCCACGGTATTTTTCAAAGAGTGGTTCCAGCTTCGAATAGTTTCGCTGGGTCAGGCCGCATTCTGAGGCGACATTGACAATCAAGAGTACATCGCCCTTGTAGTCAGCAAGGGCAACGGGCTTGCCGTCAATATCCTGGACCTCAAAGTCAAGGATAGAAGTGGGCTTGGCGTCGTCTTTTGTCGCATTCTCATCTCCGAGTACAAGGCCCGGGCAAAGCACCACAAGCCCCATCAATCCCACGCTCCATGAAAACGTTTTTCGCAGCATTCTTGCTCCTATCTGTTCGAAGTGGTTTCCTGAACTGACCTGCCCGCATGTGGGGTTATAGCCGTGCAGCCGCCTGGAAACCAGTTTGGGTGGTCGGGTGAGACATTAAATGTCGGGCGATGGCAACCTACGGGTAGCCGCGGTGTAAGTTGATCATGGGAATGGACTTACCGTGCGTTGAGCGATGGGACGTTGCCAGCCAGCAGGCACCGTGAATCAGTCCCTTGACCGTTTTTGACAGTTCGTATGCTTGCAAACGGAGCCGAGAAGCGTCTCAATATAGGCCGAGGGGCCAATAGGGCACCAACCTTTGCGAAGAAACACATGATGCGTCGAACCGGAGCGAGCAACAGGCTGCAATCCATGCTGTTGGTGTGCGCTTCGCGGCGCCATTCATCCACCAGGATATTGAGTGGGCGTTCTGCCCAGGCGTTGGTTCGTTTCCACCTACATTTCTTAATCAGGAGAAAAATCATGCGTGTGCACAGGCTGTTAGGTTGCCTCGCGGTCGGGCTGTTCTGCGCCTCAAGTTGGGCGCAGACACCAGAGGCCGGCGGGACTCAAGACTTGGACATATCCAAGATCATGGCTTCCATGGGAGGTTCCATGGCCATGGCCGCCGAGGGAGGGGGGAACAAGCTGCCCGACTTTGACAAGGTCACCAAAGACATGGTCAAGAAGGAAGGGCTGTTCACCCTCTGGTCATATCCTCCCGGGACCAAAGACGAGGATCCAGAGAAATTGCTCTGCCAGATTCCTTCGAGCTTCTTGGGCGAGAAGTTCATGCTCTCTACAAGCTTCTCGGGCGGAGGATTCATGACCGGTTTCCCGCTCGATGAGCGGGTCGTGAAATGGGAGCTCAAGGACAAGCAGCTACTGCTGGTAGAGCCTCAAGCAGGTTATGTGATCAACAAGGGTAAGGACGTAGCCGATGTTGTCCGCCGCACCTATCCGGACCGAATTAGAACCTCGGTCAAGTTGGTCACCAAGGCTCCCAACGGCGATCCGGTCATTGACTTCGGAGCGCTGCTCAAGAGCGATTTCGCCGACATTGGTTGGATGAGCGGTGGGGGGGGCGGCCCCTTTGGTGGCCTTGGTGGGGGTGGCTCGATCAGCCAGGCGCTTAGCCAGTGGGTCAAGACCAAATCGTTTCCGCTGAACGTCGAAGTGGGCGTAGCCCTAGCAGTAAGCCGGCGTTCGCCGCCGGGATCCTACGACAAGAAGATGATCCATTACAGCTTCTGGAAACTTCCAGCCAGCGATTACAAGCCGCGGGTTGCCGACGACCGAGTCGGCTACTTCATGACTACCAATCAAGATTGGTCACGGGCCCGCGATGCGCGCGATGTCTTCAACCGATATGTGGACCGATGGCATTTGGTGAAGCGCGATCCTTCTTTGAAACTCTGCGAACCCAAGCACCCCATCGTCTACTACATCGAGAAGACCGTTCCCGTAAAATACAGACGGGCGGTTCGAGACGGGATCCTGGCATGGAACGAAGCCTATGAAGAAATCGGTTTCCTGAATGCCGTCGAAGTCCGTCAACAGACAAACGACAACGAATGGAAGGACTTGGACCCCGAGGACATGCGTTACAGCTTCTTCCGTTGGATCGTAACCGGGGCTGGGTTTGCCATGGGGCCACACCGGGCGAATCCCTTTACTGGACAAATCTACGACGCCGACATCGTCTTCGACGACTCGATGGTCCGCATCTACGAACAACGGGCCATTCAGCAGTTACCCTCTGCCCTTGCCCAAGCCCGATTAAATGATCCCGCCCTGCGATCCTTCCTGGCTGAGTATCCGCAATGGAACCGGCCTACACGCGATTGGGAAGGCGTCGATCTGACTGACCCGGAAGCTGCCTCGGTTAAGGAAGCGATGCAGCAGCGTATGGGACACGAGGGTGTACACAGCTGCCAGTACGCCGAAGGCATGAAGCACCAATTGGCTTTTGCCCATACCATGCTGGCAGGCCAACCTAGAGAAGTCATCGACGATCTGCTCTACGACATCGTCAAAGAAGTGGTCATGCACGAAGTGGGTCACACCTTGGGTTTGCGGCACAACTTCAAGGCGAGTTCGGTCTGGACCGTCGAGGAGATCAAAGAACGACGCAAAGAAGGGCAGCCGACGACCGCCTCGGTGATGGACTACAATCCGATTCTCTTCTTCGCCGAAGGCGCAACCGACGGCGATTACATCACCCCGACCATCGGTCCTTACGACCATTGGGCGATCGAGTATGGCTATCGCCCCTTCGACGGCAAGTTCCAAGCCAAGGATGACGAAGAGGACGACGATGCCGACGAACCCAATGAGGTAGAGTCTGCCTCAGCATCTGGCGTCACCTCGATGGAGATGCCCGCCAATTTCGACATGAGCCAGATCCCGGCCGAGATCCTGGCCCAGATGCCGCCGGAGGTGAAGGAGATGATCGCCTCCGGGAAAGTCCAAAAGATGATGCAGCACAGCGCCCCGTCGATGCCGGGGATGGCTGCCTCGCACAAAGGTTCCGGCGGACCTTCGTTTACTTCTGCCCCGTCGGGTGAAGAAGGCATGCTCAAAGCAATCGCAGCCCGCTCAGCCGAACCTGAGTTGGTTTATGCCACCGATGAGGACACCACGTTTCTAGGCCCTGATCCGCGGGTCAACCGCTTCGACATGAGCGCCGATTCCATCGAATGGGCTAAGAGTCGGGCGGAACTGGTTGAAAAGCGAATGGCCGACATCCTGGACTGGTCCGTCAAAGATGAGGAAAGCTGGTATCACCTGAGGAGTGCCTACGGGGCGTTGATGTTTGAGAAAGCCCGTCAGGTTGCTTTTGTCGGTCGATTCATCGGCGGTCAATACTTCAACCGCAGCCACCGTGGCGACAAGGAATCGAAGCCTCCCTTCGAGGTGGTTGACGTCAATACGCAGCGCGACGCCATGGCGTTTATCGAAGATTCGCTCTTCCAGGACAAGTTCTTCGAGACCTCCTCCGAGGTGCTGAATCACTTGGCTCCGTCTCGCTGGTGGCACCAGGGTTCGTCGATTAGCTTCACCATGGATTATCCGATACATGACATGGTCGCGACCATGCAGTGGTGGACGCTGTTTGATCGATTGTTCCCCAACACCTTGCGGCGTATCCACGATGCTGAGCTCAAAGCCAACGGCAGTGACAAGTTCACCGTGGCTGAGTACCTCCAGCGAATGTCCAAAGCCTGCTGGGCGGATGCAACCAATGCAAAGCGGGCCAAGAGCGGCACCTGGACGGACAACAAGCCGTACCTCTCGGACATCCGCCGATCCCTACAGCGCGAGTATCTCGGTCTACTCGAGCCGCTTGTGCGGCAAGAACCGGGCAGGGTGATTTCGCCGGACCTGCACGCCATGGTGCAGTATTCGCTGAAATTGTTGTCGGACGATCTGGATGAAGTCATCAAAGCCAGCAAAGTAGACTTTGCCTCCGGGGCTCACCTGGTAGCCTGCAAGTCGCGCATTGATCGCATGCTGTCGGCTGATCTAGAGGAGCATCGTCCACAGCCGATGTTCATGATGTTTGGTAAGGAAGCGCAGACGAACAAGTAAGAGTCGCGCATCTAGTCCTCCATCCTTCGGCAGCGCTCAAGGCTGGGACACCCTATGCGATTTCCGGGCGGGCGAATCAACTGATTCGCCCGCCCGTTGCCATATTCTTCAACCCATTATTGCAAGCCTTCTCAGGGAGTAACTCTTCAGCCATGTGCAGCGTCTCTCCCGCAGCATGTTAAGATAGGTAGATTTGCGCCCTGGATTATGCTCTGGTATACCATGCCGTATGCAGCAGGGCACGGTGCCAGCGC
>JAJDDP010000047.1 GCA_029260235.1 Phycisphaerae bacterium
GTCATCTCATCGGGCGACTCATTGGTCGGCTGCGTAGGATTGAGAGCCTACCCAAATCACCTATCGGCGATGTTCCTGCGCGGCTGAAGAGGCCTCCCAAGAGCAGGACTGAAATCGCTGGCCTCTAGCGTAGCGAGCCCCTCTGTCTGTCGAAACAACTACACCCCGAGCGGCCGGCTAGTTCGGAGCACATCTGTGGCACTGGACTCAGCGGCGGCGCCCGCTTATCGTGCGCTGGCTTCGTCAGACACAGACCGGTAATGCGGGCGAGCGGGGATTCTTCCCACCGAGATCGCAAATTCAATGATTCAGCGTTTCATCTATGGTTTCATCCTCGTGGGCAGTGCATTTTGCATGGTCTTGCTAGATGCCGGCCTTGCAGATCGGGCCGGTGCCGGTCGCGTTGGTGAACTGATACAACGGGGCACGTTCATTCCAATCATGTTCGCCGTCCTGGCGGTAGGCGGAGCCATCGAAATGCTGCGACTGCTCCGGGCCGGAGGATTGAGGCCGCACCGCAGCGTGGTGATTGGAATGACGCTGCTGATGATACTCACGCCCTGGCTATCAGCCACACGACTCCTGGGCGACGCAGCTGCAGACCAGGAGGGTTTTCGGTGGCAACTGGTCTGGGTCGGACTGCTGGCGCTCCTGACAGCTGCCGCCCAGATGAGGCGACCGGTTAATCAAGCCGCTCTGGCTGACATGGCTACGACCTTCCTTGTGCCGATTTGTGTCGGCCTGCTACCCTCCTTCGCTTTGCAATTGCGATGTAGCCGAGATATTCCCGGATCAGATGGGGCATGGTGGATGGTGGTGTTCTTGTCCGTCACCAAAGCTTCAGACATCGGTGGCTACATTTTTGGAACCCTGTTCGGACGGCATAAACTCATCCCAAAGATTAGCCCTGGCAAGTCAGTGGAGGGCATGATCGGTGGAATACTCGCCAGCGCCTTGATGGCCCTGGGGTTCTTTTCAATTCATAATATCCTCTCACACTTTATCTCGGCCGGCTCCGGCTGGATTGTCGGCATGGAACGCATGACTGCAGGCGTCAGATCACTCGAAGTTTGGCAAGTCCTTTTGTTCGGCGTACTTATGTCGATATTCGGACTTCTGGGCGACCTGTTTGAATCCCTTTTCAAGCGTGCAGCGGGGAAAAAAGATTCGGCTTCGATTATTCCCGGCTTTGGTGGGGTACTCGATTTGATCGATAGTCCGATCATGGCTGCCCCGGTAGCCTGGTTCGTGCTCACTGTCTGGTGGAATGTTGTATAGTGGGTGAGTGAGGTTGGCCTCGGATTGCGATCGATCAATTGAGGTGGCAGGGGACATCTGTAGGGACATGGAGAACATCCGCCTAGCGTGGAACTGACCATAGCCATCGAAGATATGGGGAAGCGGTCCCTCCTCTTTGGAGGAGCGGATCGAAACCTGCGCCTGATTCGCTCCGCGCTGGAGGTGCGCATAACCGCGCGGGAATCGTCGGTAATCCTGATTGGTCCTGCCGAATCGGTCCGCAGAGCCGCTCGAACCATCAACGCCCTGCAGGAGCATCTTCGGGAGAACGACTCTATCATCACCGAAGACGTTTCGCGTGCCCTGGTGGACGCGTCGAAACCAGAAGACCAGCCTGGGCCGCTGGCCGTCGAAGTGTTCGCCTCGAATGTATCGATTTCGCCCAAGACGCCGGGCCAAGCTGAATACATGGAAGCGATTCTGGCAAGTGACTTGGTTTTCTGCCTTGGACCAGCCGGCACCGGCAAGACGTACTTGGCGGTTGCGTTGGGTGTGAGTCTACTCAAACGGCAAAAAATCAAGAGAATCGTTCTGGTCAGGCCAGCCGTCGAAGCAGGCGAAAAGCTGGGTTACTTGCCGGGCGACATGCAGGCGAAGGTCAATCCGTATCTCAGACCTTTGTTTGACGCCATGAACGACATGATGACCTTTGATCAGATTAACCGATTTGTGAAGAATGATGTGATTGAAGTGATCCCCTTAGCGTTCATGCGCGGCCGAACGCTGAGCAACTCGGTTATCATTCTGGACGAGGCGCAGAATACTACCGTGTCGCAAATGCTCATGTTTCTGACGCGATTGGGGCACGGCAGCAAGATGATCGTCACTGGCGATGATTCGCAGATCGACCTAGCCACAGGGCAAAAAAGCGGCGTGATCGATGCGGTCAAACGTCTCAAGGGAATAGATCAGATAGGAATCGTACGCCTGGGTGAACTGGACATCGTTCGTCATCCGTTGGTCCAGGGCATCGTCGAGGCGTACGGGAATGGGCAAGGATAGCCGAAGGGATTCCCGTCGCCCGAGCGGCGGGATGTCATGGTGTTGCTATGGCATTAGGTAAGACCAAAATCAGACGTCGAAAGGTCCGGCGACAAAAGGCGGAGAGGACGGCTTCTCTGGTTACTCGCTTGGGCCACTCCATCGGGCTGTGGCCCGCGTCTTCGTTTATGGTCTTCGCGTGTGCAGCGGCAGCGGTGGCGCTGTATGGCCGGCAGTCCAGCAATTATGTGATCGGCCAGAGGATCGATCAGCCAATCGTAGCCCGTGTGGATTTTGAATGGATCGACACCGTCGGCACGGAAAAGAATCGCCGGGACGCGATGGCCGCTGCCCCAAATTGCTACCGTGTCAATCATGCGCTGATCAGTGATCTGACGCTTTCCATCCAGACGTTGTATCAAGACCGCAAAGCCTCAGAGTCGTTTTCAGCTTTTGAGGCCAAGGCGAAGGAAAAGGGCTGGATGGTCGAAGGCCCCGATCTGTATGGCGACCTCGGCCAATTGATGGATGAAGCTGGCAGTCAGCGATTCTCCGGCTGGGTTGATCGGCTGAGGACGCTACTGGCTGCGAGTCGCACCTTCCACCCTCCGGACAGCGCCGAGCGCAACCCGCGGGCTTCCGGACTCTCGGTGGTGATCATCCCGACCGACCCATCCCAACCCGAGGATCAGGAGAGGGTTGAACCCCTGACCGTCTCAAGCACACGGCTAATTCCGATTGTGAACCCGGATTTGATCGACCTGTTGGCCGGTAGCTTGGTGTCCAAGGCGAACTTCCCCCTGCCCGTAGTGCGAGGCGTTGTTCAGCAAATGCTGAGCAAACGCTTGTCGGCTGAGCCGTTGCTCGTCTATGACGCGAGCTTGACAACTGAAGGCATGCAGAAAGCAACTGAAGCGATCAAGCAAGCAACGATCACTTTCAAGGCGGGTCTGCCAATCGTGACCCCGGCATTGGGAGGTGTGGGCTTATTCCTCACCGCAGAGGATCTAGCACGACTTGGCGATGAGGACCAGCAGTACCACAAGATGCTCGCCAGCCACGATCAGTCGGTTGCGCCTCTCCGGGACCAGCTCTACCTGGAACGCGCCGGCGTAGTAGTCATCATCGTGATTCTGTCGCTTGCACTGTTTATTCACGTTGGGCTGTATCAGCCGCGGATTTTTGAGGTACGCATGCGGACCATGGCATTGATGGCCTTGCTCCTGGGAATGCTGGTGTTGGCCCGAGTTCTTGAAGTGCGTTTCCAACGACCCGAGCTGGTGCTGCTGCCTGCCCTGGTATCCGCTGCCTGTCTGTCGATTGCGTACGCCCGCCGATTTGCCCTGGGCACCATGGTCATTGCCTCCCTACTGGTAGTGATGACCTTACGTTCACAGATCGATCTGCTCATGATCATGTGGGTCGGCGCTTCTGTGGCTGTTTATCTCTTGAGCGACGTCCGGACGCGAACGCAGATCATCAACACGGGCTTCCTCACCAGCATTGCTGTTGGGATCACCACGTTAGCCTTCGGGTTAGTCGATAAGCAGACCTGGGCCTATGTGGGCACCAGTGCCGCTTATGCTGCCAGCAGCGCGCTGGCTGCAGCTTTGGTTGTTCAGGGGATTCTGCCCTTCATTGAGCGCGGCTTTAGGATGGCAACGTCGCTGACTCTCTTAGAGTGGAGTTCAGCAGACAGACCTCTCCTCCAGCGGTTGGCCCGCGAAGCACCGGGGACGTACAACCACAGCCTGATCTTAGGGACCATTGGTGAGGCCGCCTGCGAATCAATTGGTGCAAACGGCCTCCTGCTGCGCGTGGGCGCCCTCTATCACGATGCCGGCAAGATCCACAAGGCCGATTACTTTGCCGAGAACCAGGAGGCCTCGATCAACCGACACGACAACTTGTCGGCGAGCATGAGCTTGCTGATCATCCTGGGACATGTGAAGGATGGGGTAGAACTTGCCAGGGAGTACGGCTTGCCGCGCGTGCTGTACCCATTCATTGAAGAGCACCATGGCACGACGGTGGTGCGGTATTTCCACCACAAGGCGTCCGAACAACAGCAAGGAATCGCCAGCGGCAAGCATGACCGCGACGTGGCCGAGTCGGAATTCAGATATCCAGGCCCCAAACCCCGAAGCAAGGAAACGGCTGTACTGATGATTTGTGATGGCGTAGAAGGTGCCGTGCGGGCACTGCCAGAACCGACAGCTGCCCGCATCGAGGGTGTGGTAAGCCAGATCATCACGGATCGGCTCAATGATGGCCAGTTCGGTGAGTGCGACATCACGCTCAAAGAGCTTCGTATCGTCGAGGAGTCGGTGGTCAAGAGTCTCTGCACCTTCTACCATGGCCGAGTTGCGTATCCCAAGGGGTCGCCATCCAAGTCACCAGCGCAGAAGGATGAGCGGGATCAGGTCGGGACCGAATCTGCCAAGCAATCGGCGTCGGCAACAGGTGAAGTGGATCAAGACGTCCAAATGCGACGAGCTTGAGCCAACTGGGGTAAACGAGAGGGATGGACGACGACTCTCCGTACGACATACAAGTCTCTCGATCTGATCGCCCAACAGGCACACCAAGCGACGCCCAGATTCTCGAAGCGATCACTCTAACCCTTGCCAAGGGCGATTGCCCACAAGCAGCTATCAGTGTCGCTCTGGTGTGCGATTCTTCCATGGCTAGGATGAATGAGCGCTTCCTCGGCCACAAGGGAGCGACGGATGTTCTGAGTTTTGATTTGAGCGATTCTCCCGGCGAGCGACTGGAGGGAGAATTGATCGTTTCGGTAGATACGGCGGCGCGGCAGGCCCATGAACGATCACACGACATGGGCGCAGAAGTCCTTCTCTATTGCATACACGGCACGCTGCATCTCTTAGGCCACAATGACGCTGAGCCTTCCAAGGCGGCCGAGATGCACCGACTCGAGGATGAACTACTGACTGAGTTGGGTTGGGGACCGATATACAGCCGTGCGAAATCAACATGACTGTTGCCCTGCACAGTCAACGGTCGAATTGGTCGCCAAGGGGCGCAAGACCGACGAAGAAGTCTTGGAGTATGCATCGATCCACGGCACGGACCTGTGGATGGTTGATGAGATGTTTCGTGTTGTCCGCATGCGAGCTACGACCGTGTCAGAACCCATCCAGTGGGTGACTCTTTGTTTGTTGGTGGCGCTTCTGTTGCTGGCATCAACCCTGAGCTACATTCTTCGAATGCCGGCGCGATCAAGACTTGGCGACATCTTGGCCAAGCATGGTCGTAACGAGGAACTTCAAAACCTAATCCAATCGTTGCCCCAGCTACTGCATGCCATCGGTGCATTGCGAAGCGGAGCGATGATCGGCGTAGTCTTGGCAGTCGTAGCCCTGGTCCATCGATCCGGGATTCAGGCGGAATGGCTGTCGTATACAAGCAGTTTCTTGGCTTCTTGGGCCGTCGTGACGGTATTCGGCGTCGCTCTTCCTGGTGCTTGGGCGCGGTATTCAGGCGAAGTGCTGTTGGCCTTTCTATTGCCGCTCCTCCACGGCCTGCGCATGGTGATGGGGCCATTGTTGATCGTGATGCACGGCCTAGATGAAGTAGTCCGCCGCCTGTCTGGTGCTCCACGCCAAACGGCTGAAACCCATGCCGCCCATCTGGAGCAACAGATTCTCGACGTGGTCACCGAAGGCGAAATGCGCGGCGTGGTGGATGAAGAAGAGAAGGAGATGATCGAATCAGTCATCGACCTCCGTGATACGCAGGTCGAAGAAATTATGACTCCGCGAACGGACATCAGTGGTGTCGAACAGACGGCTAGCTTGCTCGAGATCAAGGAGCTAATTGCCGAGTCGGGACATTCGCGCATTCCAATTTACGAAGAAACGATAGACAAAGTCTTGGGCGTTATTTATGCCAAGGATCTGTTGCTGCTCAATCAGGATGACCCGTTTGACGTCACCAAGATGATGCGCGAAGCCTTGTTCATCCCCGAGACGAAACTACTTCGGGATCTGCTGCACGAGTTCCAGGAACGCAAGGTTCACATCGCCGTCGTACTCGATGAATACGGAGGCACATCCGGGCTAGTCACTTTCGAAGACATCCTGGAAGAGCTGGTTGGGGAAATCATCGACGAATACGAAGAAGAAGAACCTGCCGCTATCCATAGGCTGGATGACCTCACGGTGGAGGTTGATGCCCGCATGCGCATCGACGACCTGAACGATGAACTGCACGTGACCCTGCCAGAAGATGAGGACTACGAGACGATAGGTGGTTTCGTCTTTAGCACCTTGGGAAAAATCCCCAAAGTGGGTGAGCGCTGCGAGCACAAGAATATCGGCATTCAAATCATCGGGGCTGAACCGCGCCGGGTCACCAAGTTGCGCCTACACATCACTCCACTGGGTGAGGAAGAAGACGCTGAGGTCTGAATGCTGTCCGCTGGGAGGGCAATCCAACGCTGCGCACTCTCTTGCGTCTACGCCCAAGAGGCACTCCAATACGTCCTGACTTAAATCGGCTCGTGTTGTTGGCCGCCGTTGTGGAATGCAGGGTGTCGCTTGGGAACCACGTCTCCATTCTTGCCGCTAGCCGAAATCGGCGTGCCTGGAACTGGCTTGCTGTTCGGCTTGATGCTGCTCTCAGCAATTCTGGGTAGCTACGCCGCTCGCAGCGTGCATGTTCCCAAAGTGATTGGCTACCTGGGCGGCGGGCTTATTCTGCGAGCACTGTTGGGCTGGCTGGTCGGCCCGTCGGCGGACGCTGTTTCAGGGTTGGAGCTGGCTGCTAAGCCGCTGGACGCCATCAACAGCTTAGCCCTGGGCATGATCCTGTTCAGCATTGGTCGATCCTTCGAGAAACCACGCCTTCGAGCCCACGGCGCGCAGGTAATCCGAGTGGCTATCTTGGAATCGGCGTCCGTTCTGGTTTTGGTGTTCTTGGGCTGCGGATTGGTCGCCCTGTTGACGGCCAATGAGCACCCCTTGGGATCTCACTTGGCACTGGCCCTCCTATTGGGCGTTGCCGGCATAGCCACGGCTCCTGCCGCAACCCTCTTTGTGCTCGACGAGTACGACGCCAAAGGACCGATCACCAATGCAATCCTCGGTGTAGTCGGCTGGAACAACGTATTCTGCATCGTGCTATTTCATGGGGTCTTCCTGGTGCTCGCTTCCTTCGGCGCAATTGAAACCTCTCAGTCTCTCGGCGGGCACGTTTGGCTGGGCTTATTGATGACCATCGTCGGCAGTGTTGCGGTGGGCGTGCTTTGTGGCACGCTGCTCAGCTTGGCACATGCCAAAGTTTCGCTGGCTGAGACCAGCCTGGTTTTCTTTGCCGTGCTGATCCTTTTGGGCGCAGGCCAGCACTGGCTTGCCCAAGTGTTGGGCATCTCCTTCAACTTCCTGCTGGTCTCCCTCATTACCGGGGCAGTCTTCTTCAATATCGCTTTGGATTCTCAAAAGCTCGAGTCTGCTCTTCACACGGTCGCCTCCCCGATCTTTGCCGGTTTTTTTGTGATGGCTGGCTACAACCTTCACCTGGGCGAGCTGGTTCATCTGGGTTGGGCTGGGGGTGCCTACGTCGTGTGCCGAGTATTCGGCAAGATCATTGGCGTACGCCTCGGCGTAAGATGGGCCGGGACAGGCGAGAGTGTTCCACCCACGATGGGATCAGCCTTGTTGTGTCAGGCAGCCGTAGTGATCGGCTTGGCATCCTTCGTGGAGCAGAATTGGCACAGCGACTTGGCTCGCAAGTTTTCCACAGTGATTCTGGGCAGCGTAGCTGTGTTCGAGCTAATCGGCCCGCTGCTGTTGAAACGCTGCGTGGTCCGCGGGGGCGAAGTCAAAGCCATCACCCTGATCCGTCGAGGGGGATCAGCCGCGGGCAGCGTTTCGGTGATTCGACTCACCTTGCGGTCCCTGTTACGCCTGTTCGGGCTAGAGAAAAAAGCCAAGATCCAAGGCAATGGCCCGATCAAGGTGGAAAACCTCATGCGCACGAATGTCCAACTCCTTAGGGCCGACGCCACACTGGATGAAGTCCTGCGGTTCATCGAACGTTCCACCTACAACCACTTTCCGGTCATCGACAAGGGCGGCGATTTCTTCGGCGTGGTTCATTTCGCTGATGTTCGTGATGTAATCTACGACCCCGCCCTCCGAGACTTGGTCACCGCCGCCGACCTTGCGGATATCGGCTCCAAGCCGGTGCGGATGGATCAGCCAATCGAGGACGCCCTGCAGGTATTCGCTACCCAGAATGTCGGGGTCCTAGCCGTGGTCGCCTCGGCGGACAGCCCTCGGGTGGTCGGACTCCTGGAGCAGCGAGACGTCCTGGGCACCTTGCACCTGGAAAGCAACACCGGATAACCAAGACCAGCCACTTCTGCCAATTTGGCAGAGGCAACGCCTGGGACTCTCTTTTTGACAGTGATTCCTGGGGTGCCCAGCGGGAGCTGCGGCGCAACCCCGGCCAGCCCTCAACTTTAACTCACTGCTATCACAGTACTTAGGCAGTTCTTGTCCGTTCGGTAAAGCATTGGTCTGCCTGGCATGGTGGATGCTATTTCGACCAGGGGATCGACTGCGCGCGATTTTCTTGCGGTGGCAGTCGGACCTGGGCACGGGCGTTCCGAGCCAGTTCGAGAACCTTGAGATCAGGCGGCACCAAGAGGTGTCGTGAAACAGATAACCGGCAAGGAGAAGGCAAACCATGGCGAAATTGAATATCAAGCCACTGGGTGACAAGGTCATTGTGAAGCGGGTTGAGGCAGATGAGATCACCGCTGGCGGCATCCTGCTGCCGGATAGCGCCAAAGAGAAGCCGAAGCGCGGCACCATCCAGGCGATGGGCAGTGGTCGACTCCTCGACAGCGGCGAGCGGAGTCAAATGCAGGTCAAGAAGAACGATGAAGTCCTCTTCACCAGCTACGCAGGGACAGAGATCAAAGTCGATGGCCAGGAATACCTGATCATGGACGAGTCGGACATCCTTGGGGTCGTCGGCTAAGTCGAGGCTTGTGCGGACCACCTCAACCTTGAAAACGAGCATTGAATGAGTCGGTCGAAACGACCGAACTAAGGAGATAACAGGAAATGGCAGCAAAGAAGATTTCATTTGACATGGAAGCCCGCGAATCGATTCGTCGGGGCGTTAAGCAATTGGCCCGGGCGGTCAAAGTAACCCTAGGCCCATGCGGGCGGAACGTTGTCCTGCAAAAATCGTTCGGTTCGCCGACGGTCACCAAGGACGGCGTCAGCGTCGCCAAGGAAATCGAGCTTGACGACGCCAATGAAAACATTGGCGCTCAGATGGTCAAGGAAGTAGCTTCCAACACCTCGAATATTGCCGGCGACGGCACCACCACGGCAACCGTTTACGCCGAAGCAATCTTCGACGAAGGCCTCAAGAACGTAGCCGCCGGGGCCAACTCGGCGGAACTCAAGCGAGGAATCGAAGCCGCAGTAGAAACCGTAATCAAAGAGCTTGAGAAGCTCTCGGTTCCGGTCCAGGCACCCCCCAAGGGCCACGCCCAGATCGCTCAGGTTGGCACGAGTGCAGCCAACCAGGATTCGGTCATCGGCAAAATCATCGCCGATGCCATGGACAAGGTCGGCAAGGACGGCGTCATCACCGTCGAAGAAGGCCAGAGCCTCGATACCACGGTTGACCTCGTTGAAGGTATGCAGTTCGATAAGGGCTACCTCTCGCCACACTTCATCAACAAGTTTGAAGAATTGAGCTGCGAGCTCGAAGATTGCTTCGTCCTGATCAACGAGAAGAAAATCTCCGCCGTCAAGGACTTGGTGCCCATCCTCGAAAAGGTATCCCAGGCAGGCAAGCCGCTCTTGATCGTGGCTGAAGACATTGAAGGCGAAGCCCTGGCGACCTTGGTGGTCAACAAGCTCCGCGGCATCTTGAATATCTGTGCAGTCAAAGCACCCGGCTTCGGTGATCGCCGCAAAGCCATGCTCGAAGACATGGCTATCCTCACCGGCGGCGAAGCCATCTTTGAAGACCTGGGAAAGAAAATCGAGAATGTTGAGCTTCCCCAATTGGGTCGGGCCAAGAAAATCAAGATCGACAAGGACACCACCACCATCATCGAAGGGCGTGGCAAGTCGTCAGACATCAAGGGCCGCATCGACCAGATCAAGGCTGAAATCGACCTGACTACCAGTGACTATGATCGGGAGAAGCTCGAAGAGCGCCTGGCTAAGCTGGTCGGCGGCGTCGCCCAGATTAACGTCGGTGCAGCTACCGAAGTTGAGATGAAAGAAAAGAAAGCCCGCGTCGAGGATGCACTGCATGCCTGCCGGGCGGCCGTCGAAGAGGGCGTCATGCCTGGTGGCGGCGTTGCCGTACTTCGGGCGATTCCAGCCTTGGAGGCCTTGGGCAAGAAGCTCAAAGGCGACCAGGCGACCGGCGTCGATATCGTTCGCCGGGCGCTGGCTGCACCGATCAAGCAAATCGCCGAGAACGGTGGCATTGATGGCTCCACCATCTGGTCGAAGGTCCTCGAATCGAAGGACAAGAATTTTGGCTACAATGCCCTGACCCATCAGTTTGGCGACATGATGAAGATGGGCATCTTGGTTCCCACTAAGGTTGAGCGGATCGCCCTGCAAAACGCAGCCAGCATCGCCAGCTTGCTTCTGACCACTGACGCAATCGTCAGCGAGATCAAAGAAGACAAGCCAGCTATGCCAGCA
>JAJDDP010000048.1 GCA_029260235.1 Phycisphaerae bacterium
TCTTGGCCTGGATCGACCCAGACGGGCAGCACGCAGTTGACGACACCAGTACCCCTTGACGACAGCCGGGGGCTTTGCGGTAGACTGTCCCGGGTCGAATAGTCGCCGAACTCGACGGAGCGACCGACCAGCTTGGCAACCTGCCTGTAGGCAACCCCCTACCTCCACGAGGAGTACTACCATGCGTTCGATTGTAGAACACAACAACCGCGCTTCGGCGTTGAAATTTCTGACTCTAGCCGCACGCCCCCGGGCTAGACGATTGTTCTTCCAGTGCGCCTGCGGCTTGGCCGTCCTTACTTCTGCTGGCTGCGGCAAAGCGATCTCCGTTCGCGAGCAGATCACACTTAGCTCAGCCGCGCCGACCGACCGGATCATCGTCCACAACCTCATTGGCGACGTCTACATTCAAGCTGACCCAGCAGCCACTCAGATCACCGCGGACGTCACCAAGGTCGGGAGAGGCCCTACGCTAAACGAAGCCAACGCGGCACTGGCTGAAGTCTTGGTCGCCCTTAGCCCCAAGCACGACGACAGCGGTACACTGGTCGCCTCAGTCGAACACCCCAAGTCAACCGCATCACGCAGCTACGAAGTCGATTGGCGAATCACAGCTCCGCCCAACTTGATCGTCGAGGTTCGGTCACAATTGGGTGATATTCAGGCTGCAGGATTCGAACAGCACGCTGATCTAACTACCAACCTGGGCGACATCGTTGGCCGAGACCTGCCCGGCGGCGTTCGCGCCCGAACCCAGTTGGGAGAAATTACCGTCGAAAGTGGCGCCTCCGTCGATGTCCAAACTAATCTCGGCGACATCGATCTGCATCTCATCTCGGGCACATCGGATACGGTGACAGCCCTCACCGAGCTCGGCGACATCCACATTCGATTGCCCTCCGACCGTCAGGGTAGATTGGTCGCCGATACCAATCTGGGAAGTATTAAGTTGCGGCTTGAAGGCATCACCATGCAAGCTCTTCGCCAGCAAGACCGTCACTTTGAGGCTGAGCTATCCGCAGCAGCCGATCCACCACTAACCCTGAGAACCGACATGGGAGACGTATCAATCACCACCTACCCAGCCGCTGCGGTGACCGCATCCAAGAAGAAGAAATAGCCCGACAAGATGTCGGAGCGTGTGGAGAACAGTGCAAGGCCAGTGCCCGCGCACCGCTTGTCCGGCAGTTCTCCGTGGCCTCCGCGGTTCAAGGCCTTTGTGCTGTGGAAATCGAGTTCATTCGGCTTGGTTGCGGACGAGGGCAGCGCTGAGTCTTCGTGGTGCAGCCTTTCTCCTTGGCTCTAAGTGACGCAAGGGGCTAGGTTCGCAACCTGGGCCATACCGCCTACAATACTGAGAATGAACACGGGCACAGAACACACAACCAAGCGGCAGCGCACCCGCCAAATGCGGATCGGCAACATCCCCGTGGGCGGGGGTGCCCCCATCGTCATCCAATCGATGACCAGCACCTATACCTACGAGATCGACAACACCGTTGCCCAGATTCGCAAGTTGGCTGCGGCTGGTTGCGATGTCGTCCGGGTCGCAGTACCAGACGCCAAAGACACGCTGGCCCTACCGGAGATACTCGACCAATCCCCGGTGCCCATAGTCGCGGACGTTCATTTCCACTACGAGCGTGCCCTCGAAGCCATCGAGGCCGGCGTTCATAAGATCCGCCTGAATCCAGGAAACATCCAGGACCGCCAAAAAGTTGATCGGGTCATCGCCGCCTGCCGCGAGCGGGGGATTCCCATCCGCGTCGGAGTTAATGAAGGCAGCGTCGTCGAACGGATCGACAAGGAAGTTCGCTCAGCCCAGAAAGCAGACCTAGCCCAAGGATCAACCCAAGGTCATAGCAGCCGCCTGGTCGCCCTGATGGTGCGAGTGCTGGAGGAATACCTGCGGATCTTCGAGGATAACAACTTTCACGACGTGGTCCTAGCCGCCAAGAGCATCGACGCTACCATCGTCATAGATGCCTACCGGGCCATCTCCGATCGATTTGACTACCCTCTCCACCTAGGCTTAACCCACGCCGGACCGCCCGAGACAGGCCGCATTCGATCCATCGCCGCATTGGGGACGCTGCTGGCAGAAGGCATCGGCGACACGCTGCGAATCTCGTACGCCTCCGACCCCATCTACGAAGTCGAGGACGCCAAGGAGCTGCTCTATTCACTAGGTTTACGAGCCAGAACCGAGCCCGAGCTAATCGCCTGTCCAACGTGTGGCCGAATCGAGATTGATTTGGTTGATCTGGTGGGCAAAGTCCGCCGAAAACTGACCGAAATCAACTGCCCGGTAAAAGTGGCCGTCATGGGCTGCGTGGTCAACGGCCCAGGCGAGTGCGAAGGAGCAGACGTAGCCATCTTCGCTGGCAAAGGCAAAGGGATCATCTACGTCCAGGGCGAACAAAAGCAAACCGTCCCAGAAGACCGAATGCTAGAAGCCCTACTAGACGAGTGCCGCAGTTTGGCATCAAGAGTAGAAGCAGGCAAAGCCACCCTAAGCAACCAAACCGTAGACATAGTCCCACCAGACCCCCTACCAAGAAGCGACGGCAGCCTGCCACTTCGGGTAGTCAACGATTCATAGCGAAGCGGAACACGCCTGCGTAATCTGCCATTCTCAAGCGAAGAGCCAATTCAGAATGGTGTTAATGCCCACAAGAAAGATCACAGCCACAACCAGGATGATTGTCAAGACGACAGAGAGCATTATTCGATCCTCCCGGTTGGCATTGACCGCTTTGCAATCGAAACTCGCCACCTTCGTCACGGCCGCTTCTAAGCCGAGAGCGACCAGCCGCTGGCGAACAACTTGTGGGTAGTTTTGTGGATCCCGTACGAGCAAATGCCGAGGCAGACTAATTGCGCAAGTTGCAGGATCGGCCGCGGCGTCCTTCCGAAACAAGTCAATTGCCTCGTCAACGTGCGGGCCAAGGGCGTTGGAGAATAGCCAGTATCGACCGGCATGGCAGTGGTCTCGCATGTCGTAGGAGATCTGTCCAATCCTGGCAGCGATGTCGGCGTCGTAACCCTGCGAGGTCATGTACGAAATCAGCCGCTTCCGGGCGGTGCCAAGATAGCCACGCCGAATGTCCTCTTCTGCACGTTCGAGCGCCGACATGCTTCAGATCATATCGCCACGCACGGGCCTCGACCAGCATGCTGCTCGGGTTCAAAGTCGCCCCATACGGCGGCTTAGTCGTTCGTAGAATTGTAGGGCTACCGCTTGCTCTGCCTTGATGACTTCGTCGGCACCGATTTGCGCTGCCCTGATGCCTGACGAGGTGTAGTTGGTGCGGGCTATGATGAAGATGTCCGGATTCAGGCCGCGAGCCACCTCGATGGCTTTGAGCACTGCCTTCTCGTCTGGAATGGTCAAGGCGAGAATGGAGGCTCGGTCTACTCCTGCCGCATTCAAGACTTCGGCAGTTGACACATCGCCGAGGATGATCTGGCGACCCAAGCATGCTTGTGTTTCGACCGTTACAGGGTTCTTTTCAACGACTACAAATGGGATGCGGCCATGCTCAAGAAGGTCGGCCACATATCGTCCTGCCAGACCAAACCCGGCGATGACCACCGGACCAGACATGGAGATTCGTTCTTGAGGAAGGGGATCTACTGCTTTGACGGTGACGCGGGTGCCGCTAGCCCAACCAACCGGACGATCTAGTTCAACCTGCCCGTGCCGATAAACGCCAGAGCATTGTCCGTCGGTGCCGCTCACTCCCAATCAGCATTCGTCTGGAATTTCTTCTTGGCCAAGCCCACCAGGTAGAATGAGCCGGTGATGCAAATCAAATCCTCTTTGGTGACGACGCTCTCAGCAATTTGGATCGCCTCACTCAGGCCATAGGCGGTCTGAGCCATCTTCCCAGTCTGCTCTGCGTACATGGCCGCCAAGTCGAGAGGATCAACCGCCCGGGGTGAACCCGAGCTGGTGAAGACCACCTTGTCCGCCCCCAGCTGAACATGCTTGAGCATGCCTGGGATGTCCTTGTCGCGGTGGCAGCCAAAAATGACCACCATCGAATCGTAGCGAATGTTCTGCCCGATCGCCCTCATCAGAGCTTCAACACTGGCGGCGTTGTGAGCACCGTCGACCAGGATGCGAGGCTCTTCCCGAATAAGCTCCATACGGCCCGAAAGGGAGACCTTGGTCAAGGCAGCCATCGCCTTTTGATCATCGATCTCAAAGCCCCGGCTTTTTAGCGAATCGAGCATCGTCAAAGCCAGCGAGCAATTGATAGCTTGATGTTCGCCCAAGAGGGGAACGTGCAGATGCTCGAAGCGGCTGTTTGGGGTGGTCAGGCTGATCCGAGTATGAGGGCCTACCGACCGGGACGACTCGAAGCGGTAGCTAAACTCGATGTCGTCTTCCCCAGGCGAGATGAACTTGGAATCCATGCGGGCGGCCGTCTCTTGGAGAACGGCTTTGACTTCTGCACGCTGGGGAGCGCTGACCACGGGAACACCCTTCTTGATGATCCCTGCTTTTTCTGCCGCGATGGATGGCAAGGATCGGCCCAACTGAGCGACGTGATCGATGCTAATGCTGGTGATCCCGCAAACCTCAGGTTGAAGCACATTGGTTGAATCCAATCGACCACCTAGGCCTGTTTCCACGACGGCAACATCGATCTTCTCATCAGCGAAATGCATGAATGCGACGCAGGTGAGTGCCTCGAAGTAAGTGATCCTAGCCCGAGCCCCGAGGGACCCGACCAACTTGCGAATCAGGCGCACCATCTTCAACTGTGGAATCAACTCGCCATCGATGGAGATTCGCTCTCGGAGCATCACCAGGTGCGGGGAGGTATAAAGCCCGACCTTATGGCCCGTCTGCTCTAACATCCGGGCCAACATGGTGGCAGTGCTGCCTTTGCCCTTGGTTCCGGCGATGTGAGCCGACTTGAACTGCTTGTGCGGGTTGCCCAAGCCAGACAAAATCCGTGCGACGCGGTTCACACTGAAATTTGTAGAGCTATACTCACGCGACTCGTTCCGCTCGTGGTTGGTGAGGGATCCGAGCCAGTTGAGGGCAGACTTGTAGGTGCGAATCGCCGGGGTACCAGATGTAGTTGGGCGAGCCGTTGAATGCTTCCGTTTCGTCGTTTTTTTCGCCACTGCTGACCGTACCATGGGGGGGATTGTAACCGTGAATCGCAAAATCGTCAATGATCCGATTGCGAGGCTGCGACGCGGCCAACTGCTCCTTACTGGTGATTGCCAAACTGCTCTAATACTCGCCCTAGAAAGAGGTTACGACTGGCGCACCGCATCGCATTCGGGCTACATCCTCTCTCAATAGTACGAACAGGAGCCAGGTTGGTTCATGCCTGCAAGGAGCACCCGGAGTCGAGTGCCAGAGCGAATGCCCTGCCCATCCATCGCCGGTAGCGCCGGCTACCACTACGCAGCGCCGCGTTGCAAGATCTTTCACGTCCGATATCTCGGGCACTGGACCGGGGCCGGGTCCGCGGATACCGTCCCTTCGAGTTACAGCCTGCAGGTCAGGCTTATCCTCTTGTTCTTGAGCGGGCTGATCATTCGGTCCAACTACTACCCATGATCAGCTTCTCCATCCAATTTGGCCTGCGCTCGACATCAGTGCTCATCGACCCAGGCCTGATCTCCATGCTTGGCCCTCAGTTGAAGCACGCCCTCCCAAGGGCAGCCCGCGTGCTGGTGATCACCGACGACCATGTGGCTAGTCTCTACGCTGAGGCGGCGGCTGCATCGCTGCAAAGGTCGGGCTGGGACGCCGAGCTTTTCATCGTGCCCTCCGGCGAAGCTAGCAAGAGCCTATCCAATGCGTCGGCGATCTACGACCGCCTAGCCCAAGGCCGCTACTCCCGCGATAGCGCTATCATCGCCGTCGGTGGTGGCGTGGTCAGCGACTTGGCCGGCTTCGTTGCCGCGACTTGGATGCGGGGTATTGGTTTTGTGATCTGCCCAACAACGCTCGAAGCCGCCGTCGATGCCAGCGTCGGCGGCAAGACAGCTGTGAATCACCCTGCCGGCAAGAATCTGATCGGCGCTTTTCACCAGCCCCAGGCGGTGATGATTGATCCGATCTGCCTAGCTACACTTCCTGATCGAGACATTCGGGCGGGGTTGGCTGAGTCGATCAAACACGGCGCCATCCGAGACCCGGAATTCCTTGTCTGGCACGAGGACAATCGCGAAGCGATCTTGGCCAAGGATCCGGCGATCATGGCCCAGCTGATTGAGAAGAACGTGCGAATCAAAGCCGATGTCGTCGCAGCCGATGAACGCGAGCAGAGCGGCATTCGGGCTTCGCTCAATTTCGGCCATACCATTGGCCACGCCATCGAAGCTTGGGCGGAGTTCGATCTTCGCCATGGTGAATGCGTGTCGTTGGGCATGGTGGCTGCCTGTCAGCTATCAGTCGACATGGGGCTGCTAGGCCAAGCCGATGCTGAACAGATTCGGCGCATCCTGGTCTACTTTGGCCTACCTGTGCAACTACCCAATCCGCCAATGATTCAGCCGCTGTTGGAATTCATCGCCCTGGATAAGAAAGCCGCCAACAAGAAGGTCCGGTTCGTGCTTCTGGACGGGATTGGCCAAACGGTCATGCGCGACGATGTGGCCCCCGAGCAAATTATCCTCGCCATCCAAACGATCCTCGGTCCGTAGCTCTTGGAACATGCCTTCGACCCGCATACAGACTGCAAGACGCCTGCACTACGAGAGCCGAGCTTGTGTGCCTAGGGCATCATCCCTTCGACCTTGAACTCACCTAGTTTGGTTGAAGGCGAGAAGCTGAAAGCAGCCGTGGATTTCCGGTGGTCCTGCTTGCACAGAACCATCAAGATTTGGTCCCCATGCAAATGCGCGTTGAGCAGATGGTAGCCCTCAGGCGAAATGCGCTGAAGCTTGCGAGCCAGCAAATCGTAGCTGTACATCCAAATCGGGTCCTTCGCGTCAATGTAGCCGTTGCCATCTACATCTTGAGTCCGGGCCGACAAGATCAGTTGGCCTGCGAATCGGAGTCGTTCGGCATTCCCCGTGCCTCGCTTTTCACTGTACGAGGCATCGTTCCAGAGGGCCGCGGCCACATATCGACTAAAAACCCGAAAGTGCTGGCCGCTGTCTAGCTCCACGACTTCGAAATCGAACGCGGTGAACCTATCAAACCCCGGCCCAGACCAAGCCGAGCCGCTAAATACTGCGGATCCGCCTGAGCTGGACCCGAGGGAGAAAAATCGGCCATCAGATTTCTTGCGCTCCGCAGTTACAGGCAGCACGAGATAGTGATCAACCAATCTCAGTTTCTGAGCTGCAAACGTGGCGGTGATCGGATCCTGATTGTCGAGAGGAACCCCCCTGGCTTGCTGCCAGCAGCCGGACAACACGGGCAAGAGCACAAGGGGCGTAGCTGCGATGAAAAACTTGCCGCGGCGGTTCATAGTTTTCCGATCCAAAACCGGCGATTAAGCCAAGCTGTCAGCCAGTTGGCACAATCGGCTCTAGTTCTTTCGTTCACTCGATCCGACTCAGGAGCGACCAGAAGGAAGAGCTACCTAGTTTTGGCCGCCGATACAACATCCACCGTGAACGCTTCCGAGAATGATCAGAAAGATTTTGCGGTATCCAACAGAATACAGACAGGCCCATCGTTTATCGCGGTCACTTGCATGTAGGATCTGAACACGCCCCGCTTGACGGTTATGCCTGTTGCTTCTAACGCGTCGCAGAACGCTTGGTAGATCGGATCAGCCTGTTCAGGCTTGGCGGCGGCGGTGTAGGCGGGTCGTCGGCCTTTGCGGGCGTCGCCTAGGGTGGTGAATGCCGATATGACCAAGACGGCTCCGCCGGCATCGGCGACGTCACAATTGAGTCGGCCCTGCTCGTCATTGAATATGCGCAGGTGTCGGACCTTATGGGCCAGGGCAACGGCATCACTCTTCGCGTCGTGAGCAGCCACGCCCAGGTAAACCAACAGTCCGTGCTCGATGGCTGAATAGGGTTTCTCTTCAACAGTGACGCTAGCTTGTGCTACCCTTTGCACGACTGCACGCATCAGGCGTTCTTTCGATCCATATCCGGAACGTCATCACTGTAGGCGGCCAATGCTGCTTTGGCGTGGCTGGCGATTAGTTCCCGCAACCGCTGAGGCTGCTGAACAACGGCTTCTTTCCCGTAACCGAGAATCCACCAGGAAATCTCGTTCAGGCCGTCCACGTTTACCTCGAATTCAAGGCGCCCATCTTCCAAGTACCGCGTGCTTTGCGTCTTGTGCCAAACGACCTCTTCGACATTGTCTGCGACCTTGCGAGAAAAGTGAACGACGACCTGATAGGCCTGTTCTCCGCGAATCATCTGCCAGGCATTGCCAAAGTACTCATCGATGTCGAAATCCTCCTTGGGCTCGAAACTTTCATCAAGAAGATGGACCGCTACCATGCGTTCAATCTTGAAAGTGCGCACTTCCGCGTGTGTTTCAGAATAGCCGATGGCATACCAGCCTCTATGAACAAAGGTAAGGCTATAGACGTGCAGACGCGTCTGGATTCCGCATTGCTCGTAGTAAGAATCGTATTGAATATCGACTATTCGATGCTCGGCGGACGCGGTCTGAAGTTTGGCCAAACTCTGATCAGCGCTCTGCAAATCCGAGAGATGCCAGTACCGCATGTTCATGCCTTCAAGCAGGCGCCCACAGTGCTTGACCAGATCCCTCGGCAAGGTGCTCTCAATCTTCATCGCTGCAGTCAGGGCAGCCTCATATCCCGGAGTGATCTGCGGGTGGATAGCTTTGCGGATGAGTGTAAGCAACGCCAAGGCTTCGTCTGTTTCCAACTGAAGTGGGGGTAAGAAAGACTTTCGATCCAAGACATACGTCTGATCTGCCCTATCGAAGCGGCAGGGCAAACCTGCTTCCTCTAAGGTCTTGAGGTCTCTAAAAACCGTGCGCCTGGATACGTCTAACTCCTGGCAGAGCGTATCCACCGGACGATGACCTTGCCCGTGCAGCAGTCGAATCAGTCGGACCAATCGAATGGCGCGCATCAGGAATTCCCCTCCAGGGACCTTGGCTGGTTCATGAGCACGTCAATATACACCATCCATTCCCAAGCTCAAAAAGCGGCGGTTTTCAATGGAATGGTGCGAAGGAACAGGAAACCGAGCGTGCTAATGACCACAAAAACTGCGAGTCCTACGAAACTGGACCTTCGCAGTATGCGGCCACTCCACAACACAGCTACAAGCAGGATCAAGTGCCCAACTACGCCGAAACAGATGCGCCCAATGCTATGGTCCATTTCAGCCACCCCGCGCAAGCGGGGCCAAACTGCCATCAGGGAACCCACTATGACCCCTAGGATGCCGGCCAGGAACGACATTCGACCAGCGGCTCTGATGAGGCGACCTGTCACCGTCCAGGCAATTTCTTGGTCGAGCTGCTGGCGCCAAACGACAACCAGCCAACCCCAGAACCAAACTGAAATACCAGCTCCCATGAGAATGCCGTTGAACATCTGCGGCAATCGAGCAGCGGCAGGCGCCACCGCGATGGGAAGCACAACGACAGGCAACGAGCAGATGCCTAGGGTGATCAACCCGAGTCCAACGTCCACCAAGCCCAGGTGCCATTCGCGACGCAGCGCATTTAGTAGGGTCGAACCAGACAGAATGGAAGTCATCGCGACCAAAAACGCAGCAAGCCTCCATCGACCATTGAGGGCATCGAACCCTACCGTCCAGTGATAGCAAACAAGCAAGGCGATACCCACACCTACAGTTGAACATGCGGGTAAGAATCCAGGCCAATGGGGCGCCGGCGGGGGCGGGCTGCCCGAATCAGCGGCGAATGCTCGGCCTCGTTCTATGAATTGAACAACGCCTTGCCCCAACAGGAAGGAGCACACAGCCAATGCCAGCGCAAGCAACAGCGCCAAGGAGAAGGAGCTCCTGGAGTAGCTACCCTCCTCGTTGGTTACCCACACCGAGAAGTTCGACGCAAACCACACAGCTCCAAGCAGCGCAGCCAAGAAGGCGACCGTATACAACCAACTGTTGTGCTTGGACACCATCGGGAAGTGTACCCGCTCGGAGGAATGACCGGTCACGCGTCAGTCGGCGCAACGGCGGTTGCTGCTTTGAAATTCGGCGGGTTCTTGTCGCCCTTGTAGGCAGCTAAGATTTGCTGAGTCTGCTCGAGCTGCTCGCGGACGTATTTGATTACCCGCGGCAGTGCCACTTCCGGCTCGGGCAGTGTCGCGACCATCCTTGGCCATTCAAAGATCAACCACCCTTGAAAACATACCCCTTTGAGCAATCGGACAACGTGATCGAAACCGACGTCGCCAAGGCCCGGCATTTCGTAGCCTAAGAATTGCTCCTGCTCATCGAACAAGCCGTCGATGACGCGAATGGCAGCAAGATGTCGCCCAAGCCTGGGGATCGATGTGGTGGGATGCTCGCCATGAAAACGGCCGTTCAGCGGATTCCAGCACGCGCGAAGGCCAGGATGTGACACTGCATCGACGACGAACCAGAGATCTTCGCTTGCTGAGAAATCACCGCCATTCTCGACGAGGATGGTAGTACCGTGGTTGGCTGCAACTGTGGCTAGTTCATGCAGCTCAGAGGCAATTCTTCCCAAGGTGCCTCGGTGTTCGCTTCCGGCGGATTCGCCCAAGAACACGCGGACAAAGGGACACTCCAACTTGCTGGCCAATTCAATGGTCTCGATGAGCTGACGCCGGTTCTTGGCCAACTCTTGACTCTTGGGCGACTCGAATGATGCCGAGGATCCCAGGCAGACCAGTTGAACGCCTGCGTCGGCGAAGCGGGAAACTATTGCAGCAGGGTCGCTGGCCAACTCCGGCACATCGGGCAGGTGGAACGTGCCGTTTAGCCCGCGCAGCTCCACGCCGTCGTAGCCCATCTGGGCTGCCTGCAGAACGATAGTCTCCAAGTCCCAAGAGGGACATACCATCGAGCTAAAACCGACCTGAATAGGCATGGGTGCCCTCAACAAGCAAGAACCGCAACTGCCCGGCAGCAATCTACACCGGGCTGACAGGGAGCAGCGTACCAGATCAATAGATAAGGTCAACGGCTTGGTAGTGCGCGTCAATCGCCAATTGCCTGGGGCATTGTCTGTTGTGATCCGGCCATCCGAAAGCAGGTCTGGGCGCCGCGAAACGGCGATGCGCCCGTGCGGGTGGGGGTGGACTATGGATAGGCGCTGTCGAACAGCGTTGAAAACTCATTGAGCACCAACGGCTCGTTGGCTTGGGTCTCATTGTTGTAGAGGTCGGACACATCCTCTCCCCTGAAGGACTGGATTTGGATCTCAGCGGTTTGCGCCAAATCGAAGGGGCCGATGTAATCCTGTTTGCGAATGCGTTCGCCGTGCTCATCGAAAGCGATGATGATGATCGGCCTGAACGGGTCTTTCTTGTTGTGGCGTACCACGACGCCGTAGCCTCCAACGGAGAGTTTGACCTTGGCGCCGATGGGATAGGGTTGAACCAGGTGTGAGAAAACCTTGAGCAACTGCGGATCGTAAAGCCTAGAGTAGCAGCCAAGCGTCATCTCAGCCAAGACGCGAACCGGCGACTTGGGGCGAGCATGTATTCTGACCGCCGTAGCTGCGTCGAAGGCGTCGCAGATGCGCAGAATTTTGGCGAAGAGGCTAATCTCGTCCCCCACCAAGCCGTAAGGATAGCCGCTCCCGTCCACGTTCTCGTGATGCATCCGCACTGCTTCGATGGTGAGATCAGGAATCCCGGCTGGAAGCATTTCGGCGCTGGCATCGGGATGCTCGCGGACCATCTCTCGTTGCTCAGCAGTCAGCGGTGCACACGATCGATAGAGGTGCTCCATTGGCCATAGAGATACGTCTTGGAAGAGGGCTGCCAACGCGAGGGGTGTGAGGTTGAGTGGAGGTGTGGGAATGCGACTCGATTTGCTGACGGCATCCGCCCTGGCACGCTGCACGTACCCGCGTATCGCATTGCCCAGCACCAAAGCCAGGTAGAAAACGTTAGATGAATGTTCGGCCAGGTAGTGGCTGGGATCCCGGCCTTCAGTGAGAACGGCAGCGGCTACTGAATTCGTGCGAATGTACTCGACCACGTCGGCCACGGCCTCGTGAACGCCTCGAAGGTCCATCTCCTTCAGCGACAGCTGGGCAGCGAACTTCGACCTGACCCCGGTGAGTGCCTGAAGGAGTTGTTTCTTGGCGGCGCGTGCAACATCTCGATCCCGGCGGTCATCCTGAAATTCGACCGATTCATCCAAAGTGGGGTCCAGAATGTAAATCATCTGGTCACGGCATGCGCTGCGGAGCGAGGCTATGTCAGAACCGGTCAGCGATTTCCCGGCAGGCAGCAGAAGGCGATTGCCCTGATTGACCCCATAGTAAAGGGTCATTTTCGGATTGAGTTCGTCTGGCGTAAGCATCAACGGCATGACATCTGCTCCGGATGCAAGCGTGCCCTCGCCGCCCAGCCACAGCGGCTTTTCATCTGCCGCGGATGTTGCCGTTCGAGCAACGGCACTCACTGCGGCCCATTCAAACACTCCTACACATCGAGTATCGGCCTGCAATCCCGTGCTTCTGAGGAGCGGTTCACCGCACGGCAGGGCGCACTGCCGCCACCTCGATTCGGCCACCTTTATCGGGCCTCGCTGACTAAGGCCTCTCCTGAGCCCTGGCCGCGCTCTGCTTAGCTAAGAAAAAAACCGCCCGCGACAGCCAGTTGGCCATCGCGGGCGGATGATTAGTAACTTTGGATTGTCAACGCTTTAGACGCTTAACTCAATCGCACATCGCTGTGCTCTTGGGCGTTTGCGCCCTCTTGCATTCACACTCCTTACGGAC
>JAJDDP010000049.1 GCA_029260235.1 Phycisphaerae bacterium
TACGGCTTAAAAGGCCGTTGCTCTACCAACTGAGCTACACCCCCCGAGCATCGGGGCCATCCGCCAAATGGGCTGCGACGATCCCTGCGAGGACGAGATACCGTATCCGGACTCTGCAATACCGTCAAGAATCGGTCCTCCGCAAGTCGTAAGGACGGGTGACAGCACGTTCCTAGCCGCTGTATTCTTGCGTTCGTCCACTGCCCCACCGGGGGAAGTGCACGTTTCGATGGATGCGAATCTTAACTGCGGAACTTCATGGCTCCGCTGCTGCATCTATGCAATAATCATCGTCTTCAAGACTCTCAACCCAATCAAACTGGTCAGCCTCGAGCGCCGCGATGAGCGAAGCCCTATCGTGTGAATCTGGCGGTAGATAGTGGAAGTGATGCATTCCATATTGGATCATGAGTGCCGACTCAACAGGTACAAAACACATTTCTTCAAGTTTGGAGATGCAACTGTCCACATATCGCATGTCCTGGGCATAGAACGAAATCATCTTGTGGTCTGTCAGTCGCAGGGTGGCCTCTTCTTCACGGCAATTGACTCCAAGCTCGACAAAACCGTTCATGATCAAATCGACCTTCCGGTCTTCGATATACTCACGAATGACTTTGCCAGAATCCCACTCGGGGCTGAGCCAGATATCTGTTCTGCGGCTGTTATCCCAGCTCCCGTGAATGCGCACTTCGAGGGCGTTCGCCGAGGGAAGCCACTCCAGCAGCGAGTAAAAGGTATCAACCAGGCGACGGCGATCTACAACTACTTCAACACTGAAGGGCGCCTCTTGGCTCTTCACGACATAGGTTTCGACGATTTCGCCAGGATCTGGTTCACCTGCGACCCCGCAATCACACGGAACAATGCCGGCAGGAAATTGAAAAGCATCTTCGGCTGGGTCGAGTGGAAACAAGTGAATTTCATGGCCACTGAAGACCAGGCCATTGCCCAGATCGACGGCATCATCGGGAATTTCATCGATGCAGGCGGCAAGATATGGAATCGGGTTCGCGATGTCCAAGGACTTGGCAGCCTCAATGGCGTCCGCTATGGCCACGCTGAGATTTGACGCAACTGCCCAGATATTCACGAAGCATCCCTCAGATCCGTTGGTTCCTTCAATCGAAATTTCGTAGCACTCGGTCGAATCAGGTGTCACCGGCGTAACCTCTTCATGGGACCAAACTATAATGCCACACATCGACCACTACAATCGGCGAATCGCATGCTCCTGACCACTACTACTAGAAGGGCATGGGCTAGACCATCAGGGATTCAAGCAGTTCACTTTTCGCTGGACATGAACGCACTGGGGCTTATTCTGCTACCTGCAGGCTGACTTGGGCACGGCGGCTTTTCAGGAGTGCGGGCTGGATGATTCTTGACTTTCGATGGCTAGGCGAGGTGCGCTTACCGGTGGTCCTGGCTGCATCGATGCTGCTTCTCGAAGCATGCCCTCCCGCCTTCGGCCAAGCTCCACACGCTGAAAAAGCTCGTACCGCCCTGGAATCGGCCGCTACCCTGATCGCCGAGGACAATCCCGACGAGGCTTTGCGTGTCCTTGATCGGGTTGAGGAGCTTGAGCCGCGCAATCCTTGGCTTTGGTTTTATCGTGGTGTTGCCAACGCCCAGCTTGGCGATCCGTATTTGGCTATGTCGTGCTTCGATCAGGCGTCTGATATCCTGGCTGAGCTGGGCGACCCTGATCCCGACTTGGCTGAGCGCATCAGCATCCAGCGCAGCCGGGCGCGGCGACAGGTATTCGGCTTCTCAATCACCACCGGGTTAGCCTATGACTCCAACGTCGGCTACACCGGCGACACTGGCAACCTCGGCCTGGTGACCAACCGACCGGACGGCCGATTCAGCTCGTCCTTTCGTCTGGATTTCGCCCCGGTGGCTGATCGGCATCAAACACTCGCAGTCGGTGTCAGGGTGGGGCACTCATGGCACTTCGCCATCGAGCAATTCGATTACCAAGATTATGGCGGATATCTAAGCTATACGCGCCGTCTAGGCCGGCATTGGGAATTGGGCTTGCGGCTCGACTACGACTACAGTTTTCTGGGCAACGAGCCGTTCTTGTCCAACTTCGGTATGACGCCGGCTGTCACCTATAAGTGGGATGCGGTCGAAGGTGCGGTTTCCCCGCGGACCACATCGATCTACTACCAGCTGCAATACCAAGACTACCTCTTCGACATCGAGCCGCAGTTCGACCGCGACGGGCCTAACAATGCGGTCGGTATCGAGCAGCGGTTGGCAGTCCGGCCCCTTCCCGACACCGATTGGATCTGCGAACTAACCGCGGGCTATCGCTTCGAGTCCTTCGCCACCCAAGGCAGCGAGTTCGACCGTTTCGGGCACACCTTTGAATTGGGCTTGGACGTGCCGCTGCTCAACCCCAGCAACCCGTCTGAGTATTTGATTTGGCCCGACAAGGAGACCGTGTTCCAGTTCCGGGCCAACTGGCTGATCGACCACTACCGCAAGCGAAGCCTGATCGACGATGATGGCAGGCGGCGAAAGGATCTGATCACCACCTTGGGATTTGTGCTCAGCCAGACGCTGGTCAACGATCCGAATAACGGGGACCTCGTGCTGCACTTTATTGTCAATTGGAGCGATGCGGACTCGAACGTGGTCACCTCGGACGATCTTCGCATTTACACCTACGATAAGGTGGTCTGGGGTATTCAGTTGGCCTGGTCGTTTTGAGATGCGTGTGTGGTCTATTGCGGTGGGCAATGGCCGCCCTACGGCTGGCATGAACGGGCCTATTGCGATATCCTCTTGAGACGGGCAGGATCATTCGCGACTCATAAGATCGAGTAGCTGGCTGGAGGTCAACAATGACCGACAAGCAGGAATCAACCGACTTCAAAACCATGACCAGCACATCGCTGCTGGAGGGCCTCAAAGATCCGAACAATCAGGTGATCTGGCGGAACTTTGTCGAGCGCTATCGCCCCATGCTTGAGCGCTACGCCCGCCGGTTCGGACTCGGGGCTGCCGACGCCCAAGATGCTGCCCAAGTGACCCTCATTGCCTTCAACGATTCCTATCGCCAGGGCAAGTATGATCGAGAGAAGGGCCGACTGCGCGTCTGGCTGTTCGGTATCGCCCGCAACCAAATCCGTGGGGTGGTCAGGAAACGTGCCAAGCAGGAATTCCAGGCCGCCCAGAGCGATAGCCAAACCGATTTCTTCGCCCGCATCACCGACGAAGACGAAATGGAAAAAGCATGGGAGGCTGAGTGGCGACAGGCAGTGTTGCAGAATTGCTTGGAGGAAGTCCGCCAGGAGTTCGACGCCAAGACTATACAGGCCTTCGAGATGTTCGCTTGGAAAGGCAGACCCGCTACCGAAGTTGGCGAGGAATTGGGCATGTCGCCCAACGCCATCTTCATCTGCAAGCACCGGGTGATGAAACGCATCCGAGAGCTGTTGCCCAAGATGGAAGAAATCTGGTAGCCGACAAGCTGCCGACGCTCGTTATCGGCCGAACGGCTGTGACCGGCACAAAGTCGGTTGAAATCAGGCTGATCGCTGAAAGATGGGGCGTCTCTGATACCAACATCCTCCAGAGGAGTTGGGAGGAAGGTCCCTGCGTTGGCAATGGGCTGCGCGTTTGTGGGATCTGTGGGCTAGGCGATCAGCCATCAGTCCAATGATGTCAAGAGGGTTGTCGTGGTCAAAGAATCCATGTCAGCGTGTCCAACTGAAGACGGTCTAGCCGGCTATGCCCTGGGGCTGTGTACGCCCGAGGAAGCTGACTCGGTCCGCGCCCACCTGCAAGACTGCCCGAGTTGTAGTAGCTGGATCGAGGACGGTTCGGACGCTGATGGGCTGATGAATAGTTTGCGGCAGGTCTTGGAAGAAGGCAGCTCAGCCATCAGCCAGACCAGCGCCGAAGATTCAGGGATGGTCCCCGTTTCCCGGATGCCGGACCGACCGCAAATCGAAGGCTATCACCTCCACGAGGAACTGGGCCGAGGCGGCATGGGTGTCGTCTACTTGGCTGACCAGATTTCCACCAAGCGGCAGGTAGCCCTGAAGGTGCTTCTGGAAGGGCCATACGCCTCATCCAAGTCCAAGCGTCGTTTCGAGCGCGAGGTCGAGTTGGCTGCCCAGCTTGATCACCCCAATATCGTGTCCGTGCTGGAAAGCGGCATCGCCAGTGGGCGCTACTACTGCTCCATGCGCTTCGTTGAAGGAAATCGCCTCGATCATTTCGCCCGGGATGCTGGGCTGGCACTCCGCGAGCGTTTGGGGTTGTTTGCCAAAATTTGCCAAGGCGTCAAGCACGCCCATGACAGGGGAATCATCCATCGCGATCTCAAGCCGTCTAACATTCTTGTTGACCAGGAGGGCGAACCTCAGGTGCTGGACTTCGGCTTGGCTAAGTTGAGCGAAGCCGATGACGTTGAAGATCCAGCTACACAACTCTCAGTCTCAGGCCAGGTGATGGGCACGCTGCCTTATATGTCACCCGAGCAAACCAGCGGCAATCATCGCGACATCGACATCCGCAGTGACGTCTATTCGCTGGGGGTTATGCTTTACGAGTTACTCACCGGCCAATTCCCCTACAAAGTCACCGGGCGAGCGGCCGACATTCTCCGCAACATTGCCGAGACCAGCCCGCGCCGCCCCTCAACGATCCACAAAGTGATCGACAACGAAGTCGAAACGATCATGCTCAAGGCCTTGGCTAAGGATCGTGATCGCCGGTATCAAAACGCAGGGCTCTTAGGCGATGATCTCAGCCGGTACCTCAAGGGCTTACCCATCGAAGCCAAGCGAGACAGCGGTTGGTATGTCACTCGCAAGCTCTTGAGTCGCTACCGCGTACCCGTAGGCGCCGCTCTGGCGTTCCTAGCTATAGCGATGGTGAGTACGGGCATGGTTCTCGTTCAGCAAACACGGTTGAACGAAGCCGACGCATGGAAGCTTGTCGCCGTAAGCAGCGAAGACCGGGCAGATTTTGTTGAAAATTACCAAGATGCCGGCGTCGCCGTCCAGCAACGATCCGCCAACATAGCGGCGGAGTATGTGTTTTCCGAAGTGGCGACGGAACGAAGAAACGGGGCGAGGGCTGCCTACGCACAGGCGCCGGCCGCGTTTTGGGAATCGGTAGACGGTGGGCCTTTGTGGCGACATGGCCAATGGCTAGAGGTAGTGACAAATCTAGGCGACCCTGCTGAGCAGAGCGCAAACCAAATTGCACTGAACGATGCCGACATGAACGCGCTAACTCCAAAGCAGCAGTACGCCCAGCTATGCCTGGCTGGGGAGTTAGCCAAGTGGTCGGCAGATACCATCGACCCCGAGATCCGTGATTGGGCTGAAGCGGCTGTGCAAGCGCCGGGTGAACCGGGAACCATCATGGCTGCGAGTTGGTCAGGTCGCATGATGGGCGGCGAAGGCGAGGTGGCCTCTGGCGAGAGCGTATTCGTGGATGAGCTGACTGGCCTCGTGTTTGTACAGGTTCCTGGTACAGACTCGTTTGCTCCGGGTTCACCGCCGGATGATCCGGACGCCTTGGACGATGAATTGACCAGTCCTACGCCTGTAGCGGTCGAACCGTTCTGGATGGCATCGACGGAAGTGACTTGGCGAGCAATTCGATCATTCCTGGATGATCCGGCCTCGGTAGGGTGTCTATCAGCCGATCAGCGGGCAGGCATCCACCGCGATGTGGACGCCGCTCAGCCCGAACTACAAGACCAAGTTGCCATCGGCTACTTGAGCCTCGATGCAGCCCGTGCATTTTGTGCATGGCTCAACGATGCAGCCGGTGAGGCGGATCCTCCACGGCGATTCCGGTTACCGTCTGAAGTCGAGTGGGAACACGCCGCACGCGGTGGCAACCCTGGCAGGTTTTGCTATGGCGACGATGAGGGTTATGCCTACCTCTTCGCCAATTGCAACGGAAGCGTAGACCTGAACCACACAGTGGCTGAGCGCATGCCCAACTGGTATGGGCTGTTCGATATGCACGGTGGATTCTGGGAGTGGACCGACAATCGCTATCCGCCCGAATTGGTCGCGGATCCTGAATATGTAAATACTGAACTCTGGGCCTACCGCGGCGGCGCGCGCTACTCACCGGCCGTTCGATGTCGCAGCGCACAGCGCAACCGTGGAGAGTCCATCGCATGGAACCGCTATAACAGTGCTCGGTTAATCATGGAGTTCATCGAACCATGAGGCTGACTCGATCATTGCCGCTGCTGTGGTTAGCCATCGCCTCTTGTGGAGGATGTGGTGCCGGTAGCGTGTCGCCTAGTATCATCAATCCCGATCTGGAGACCAGCCTGGCGTTCACCAATTTTTCGACGCAATACTATGCAGCATTTGGCGTACGCGAGTCTGGTGATAACCCTGACGCATTCGCGATGACTCCGCTGCTAGCGCCCGGCGCTACGTTCAGGCAGCGGTTTCTTGACATGATCGGTACGGGCTGTCCGGCTGATCTGGACTTGAAACTCCTCCTCTACCGCCGGATCAACGACGATGTGCCCATCGGGTTGGACGAGGGCGAAGCCGTGGAAAACATGCCCATCGTCGCAGGTGAGATATTCAACGTGCCCGCGTGCAGCGTGCAGCCGCTCGAGCCATTCACCCTGGTCAATTGGGAAGCACCAGAAGGAACCGCCCGCATCAAGATTGCCCAGGGTACGCCCGTCGATGAGTTCATCACCGCATCGGGCATCTTCGACAACATAGACGCAGCCTGGGAAATCGATGGCATCGACCCAACCCTGGCAGATCTTCCGCCACCAGCTGCGGCCGAGCTGGCGGACGTCGCCGGCAAAGTTGTCTTGGCGGACGGTAGTGCGCTCGAAGGGATTGGCGTGCTGATCAGCACGAGGTTTCGCCACCGGCTAAACGATGTTGACCCTCGGAACGATCCGGATGCGGGGTTCGGCGATCCCATCGACTTTACCGAAACCGACGAAACCGGCAGCTTCGGCTTCCTGAGACCGCCTGGCGCCTATCGTGTCGAATTCTTCTCCGACGATTTTTCTTTTCGACCGGCCATCATCGATGTCGAGTCGCCCTTGAGTGTGATCCTAACCGTAGCGGAGCCGTTGTGAATTCAAACACGTACATCCTAGCACAGCCTATGGCCGTGATCTTCGCCCACGGCTATTGTGTACTCATGCTCCTGATGGGTTGCAATAGCGTTGGGCCATCGCAGCCATCGTCGGTCAATCCCTTCACCGATTTGGCCCCCATCGAACTAAACGGCGAAGCACAACCCGTCACTTCAGAGATCATGTCGCTTGGAGCATTCGAGGCCGGGCAAGTCATTGAGATACAGGTTGATGGCCAAGCCGTCGAGTCGGCGCTGCTGCTATTGGCTGACCCGGATGAACAAGGCGCCGGCGTGGTGGTTGGCGGCGGCCCTTCCGGTCAGCGAGTGATGCATCGCATCCCCACAGCCGGTGACTACTTCGCATTTGTGCTGCTCGAAGACACGACCGGCGCAGCCTCAGAACCAGCTAGCATTCAGGTTGAGTTGGGCGATCCCGATTTTCGCCCACCCCAGCGCCAAGTTGTGCAAGTGCTCTTTGAGGATGGCTACCTCACCGATCCGGGGTTGTTCGACCCTGAATCCGGGACGCCTGACGACTTGGCATTCCTGAATGGCATCTCAGCCACGGTTCAGCAGGGTATCGTCGATCAGCTCAAGCGCATTTTTGAAGGCACCCCGGTGGAGATCATCGATGAGAATGATCCCGAACCGGATGAGCCTTTCTCGCGGCTGACCTTCTCGCCGGATCGCGTTATTTCGGACCGTGACGACGCCTCCGACGTCGTGCTGATCTTGCCAGGGCTTGAATTCCCCGAGTGCGAAGCCAGAGTAACCTACGGCGAAGTGCTGCCTGGCGGCGCACGCCCTGATCCAGGCAATAGCATTCGAGATGACGAAGCCGTCGTCTATGTGGGCAGCTTTCAGGGTCGGGGGGAGAATTGCAGGACGGCGGTCGTGAACTCGCTGAACTTCGTGATCCTAGCTCTATCACAAACAGGTGCTCACGAGATCGGGCATCTAGTAGGCCTGTTCCACATCGGCAACATCGATATCATGAACCGGGCGACCCTGGCAGCTCAGCGAGAGTTGGACTTTGATCGCGGACAAGTTGAAGTGGTCAACGGCGGCAGACTCGAAGTGCTCACCAGCGTGATCCAAGATCCGGACCTCTACTTCGAGTCCGTGTTCGATGTGGAAACGGGTGCACAATAGGAACGTTTGAAGAGCGGCTATTGCTTCAAACCGAGAGGAATCGAATCAACAACCCATGCGCGGTGTTCATTGCAAGAGTGAAGAAGCCAAGCCTCAATGTCGTGACCACACTGCGTGGTTGTGAGTGCAAGCGGTCGCGAAGCCGGCGTCGAAAAGCCGTTGACACGCACCGTTGGAGCCGCTGGCTGGGTTGACTTGCGCTGTGAGGATATTGCTGGCCGTGTTGGCCCTGCCTAAGGATTGGATGGGGCCGTCCACTAGGCCGTCGCGAGAAACAACTGTGTTGCCCACGATGGGGGATTGGGCGGTTACACCTGTCCGACCGGCCAAGCCAAGATCGGTCGGGCTGAATGCACTGCCCTCAGCCGCCTCTTTGCCTGCACCGAAAGTTTCTCGTTCTCCCGTCAGGCCTACAGCGGACATTGCCGCGGCTGATGCTGGGAGACGAAAAGCTAACCCTGGTGCGGTATAGGGCAGCGCAGAAGGTTGCGACGTTGCCGGCTGTGTCGTGGCCACTTGATCGGGCATAGAATTCGCGGGGGTTGGTTCAGCTTGGGCTACGCGGTAGGAAACCAACTGGAACGTCGCTGATTTTTGGGCCGGTGCCTTGGCAACCACTGCCTGGGGACGATAGAAAATACGTTGGACGCTGCTGCACCCGAAGCTCGTACCAGCCAGGGTGGCCGCGACCGCCAATTTGACAAGGAATTTGGAATGCATGTTATTGACCTTATTGTAACGGGTTATCGGTTGATCGCCAAAGGATCCGCCATCGGTATTTTCTTGCTGGCGCCGCTGACCGGCTGCCAGACGGGAGCAGGCGGCGGTGGAGTTGGGGAGGGTCGGGAGCAAGCCATCGCGGCTGACACCAATCGATTGGCACTCCAAAGTCAGTGTGGCCAAGCCGTGATCGAATGCACGACTGCTTGGCCCACGCCGCGGATTCTCGTCCAAGCCCGCGACGGGCAAACGGTTACCGAGACCGAAAGTGGCTTTCTCGTCCAGGGGAGTGACGGCAGCGGCCAAGAATTGATCCAGCTCATCGGCAGCAACTCGACGCTCGGCAACGGAGCCATGCGGGCTTCCTTTGGTTGGAGCACCGACGCAACGGACGACGACCCATGCACGCTGGCGGCCGGTGCCGAGTTTTCCGATGCCACTGATCCGCAAGTCCTGCTCGAGACAGGGTTTCACTACATCCGTTTGACGGTAGAAAACGACGTCATTCAGGCGACTCTGGTTCTCGAGGGTTGCGCCACCACCTTGGAGAACGTGCCAGCCTCGGACTTCGTGGAGGTCGAGGTCGAAGTCCGAGACTGAGGCACGATCCACAAGCGGTATTGGTGAGGAAGGGTTCATTAAGCTATCTTTGCATCGGACAGCCCCGACCTTTCAGTCAATCGCGAACCGCTGGCCATGAATGCCCGAAATGCCTGTCGGAAAGCTAGTTACAGCCTTCCACCAAGTTCCGCGAAGTCGGAATAGCGGCGATGCAAGCGGTGATTGACTCAGCAGGTCAGCCTGTTAAGGTTAGTCAAACCATCAACTGTCAAAGGAACTATCATGAAACGATCACTTCCAGCGATCTTTCTGCTCTGTGCGTCTTCCTTGACCGGCTGCTCGGGCTCGACCTTGTTCAGCAGCGGCAACGCGAACCAAGCCCAGCTCTTCGACGGCATGGGACCGGTCCACCGACCGATCACCACCGATTCCGAATTGGCCCAGCAGTATTTTGATCAAGGCCTGAGCTGGGCGTATGCCTTCAACCACGATGAAGCCATTCGATCATTCACCGAGGTAGCCAATCTCGATCCCGAGTGTGCGATGGCCTATTGGGGAATCGCTCTCTGCAACGGGCCTCACATCAACAACCCGATCATGACGCCGGAACGCTCAGCCGCTGCTTGGGCTGCTCTGCAACAAGCTATCTCAGTAAGCCGCGGCGCCTCGGCCAACGAGCAGGCATTGATCGCTGCGCTAAGCGAGCGATACGCTGATCCTGCTCCGTCGAACCGCGCCGATCTGGACGCCGCGTATGCAGAAGCCATGAGAGGCGTCTGGTCACAAAACCAGGGCGACGCCATGGTGTGTACGCTCTATGCAGAGGCGATGATGGACCTGCGTCCATGGGATCTCTGGACCAAAGAAGGAGAGCCTCAACCGGGCACCTTACGAGTCCTAAAAGTTCTCGAATCAGCCATGCGCATCGATCCGAATAACCCCGGGGCGAATCACCTCTACATCCACGCGATCGAATCATCCCCGCACCCAAAGCGGGCCATCACCGCTGCGAATCGTCTTCGGAATCTGGTTCCAACATCGGGGCACTTGGTTCATATGCCTTCCCAT
>JAJDDP010000050.1 GCA_029260235.1 Phycisphaerae bacterium
TGGAGAATTTCTTCATTGGCAAGGACGTGCAGCTCGTTGATCACCGCGTAGTTCAGCAAGTTCGCGACCGCGAGCTGAATTTGGCAGAGCTGGACAATAGCATCACTCAGTTGGCCGCTGCTGCTGCCGAACACCGGGCTGAGGTGCTTATCATCGGACGGGCTGAAGCCAGACGGGGCGGCACCCTCCAACTAGGTGGCAAGACGCTATATCGCTGGGATATTAGCATCAACATACGAGCAGTTCAGGCAGACTCAGCCTCAATCCTAATGTCGAACACCTATCGCCCCAAGAAGAAACACACGAGCACATCGTCAGCCTGCGGCGACGATGCCTTCGAGACGTTGATCGACGATGTGGCGGCAGAAGTATTGCGGGACATCGGAGCATCTTGGCACAAGCGGACGGCTGCCCGACGAATACTGGAGGTCACCTTCATTGATGTGCCAAGCCGACGCCAAGCCAAAGCGATATTGGGCGCCCTGGCTGAACATCGTGGCGTTGTCAACGGTAGAGAAGGAACCAAGATCCGCAATTTTACCCACGGCGTCGCCGATACGGAGATCGACTGGAAATTCGATCTGGGCCAACTGGCGGACACCCTGGAAGAGATGAAGGTTGACGGCATGGTCTTTGAAGTGACTGATCAGACGGCCACGCGAATAACGGTCAAGGTGATTGAGGGAGGCTAGCCCACGGATGGCTCAACAGGAAGCTGCTGTCAACATAGCCCAAGCCGGCTTGGCCCGGGTCGAAGAATTGATCCGTACCATTCCAGATTGGCCCAAGCCGGGCGTGCAATACAAGGACATCACCCCCCTGCTTCGCGACCCTGCGGGGCTGGCGCTGGCGGTCGAGTACCTGACCCAGCCGTACCGCGGCGAGCATGTCGATCTCGTCGCTGGGGCGGAATCGCGGGGATTTATTTTTGGCACTGCCGTCGCTGCTGCGTTGTCGGCCGGCTTTATCCCCGTTCGCAAGCCCGGCAAACTCCCTTACAAAACACACAGCCAGCACTACGAACTCGAGTACGGCACGGACCAATTGGAGGTCCACCGCGATGCCATCACGGCAGGTCAGCGGGTTCTCATGGTGGATGACCTCTTAGCAACGGGAGGCACCATGGAGGCGTGCTGCAAGCTGGTCGAATCCTGCGGTGGGGAGATCGTTGGCGTGGCTGTCTTGATTGAGCTTGAATTTCTGGCTGGTCGACAGAAGATTGCCGGCTATCCGATCCACTCCATCATCAAGATCACGGGCGAATGAACACTCCACGCGGTTGCAGAAGCACTCTTCGACGTCCCTGGTGGTCGGCAAGAAGCACCGCTGGCCTCCTGGCCATCCTGTTGGCGACGTCATTGGGTGGCTGTGCTCGCTGGGGCACTGAATTCTACATAACCGACCATCGAGCCGGCGGTGCACCAGAGCAGTACTTCGAGCGGTTCGACAATGCCTACTACTGCCGTGATGCCAGCGGGGCAGTCGAACTGGTCATGGTGCGGGATATGGACGCCCAAGGGGATGGTTCAGATCCATTGACTCAAGTTATCCACATCCGACAGATGTTCTCTGCCATCCCCGGAACCACCTATGTGGACAAGAGCATGATCAATGCCACGGTCAGCTACTTGATACTCGGAAGTTCGACAGGGGCTAGCTTCGAAGGTGGCGGGTTCATTACCTTCAGCGAGAACCGCCAGGGCGACGAGATTGTCGGCAAGCTGGAATCCTCTGCACTGACGCCGCAACGCAGGCAAGGTGACGGGGCTGCCCTGTTCGAGCTGGCATCACTGACCGGACGCTTCGTTGCCCGCCGCGACAAGCGGCAGGTGGTCCGCATTGTCCATCAAATGCGCCGCTTGTTTGGCCCACTACCGCCCTACCAACCGGCGCCGGTGGATCCCAACCTGCGGTAATTTCTACCCTAACTCGGATGGTTTGAACCTGAGCCTTTCTACGATGAACGTCACCCAGCGGCGTTCAAACCCCTCGTTGATTGGGCCAAACACGCCCTGGAAATCGGCAAGCTCCTCATCGAAACTCGGCTGCTGACCGACGTTTCGGCCCTGGATCAACTGCAAGTATTCGCCAAACCGCTCTCGCTCAGTTCGCTGCAAGAAACAGACCAATGACCACGCCTGAGCGTATCGGTACACGATGTGGCCATTTGCCCGATCACCAAAGAGCCGGGCATTGCCGATGAGGTCGCGCAAGGGGATGAATTTGCCCGACGCGTAAGCAGCTTGGAGCCCATCTGGCCTGACACGCTCCTTGGGATCGCCACCCCCCAAGCAGGATCGAAAATCGGACAAGCGCATCTGATTGGTGGTGCCTGCTCCGGAACCCGATGGCGACGGCGGCGTCTCGAACAAACAGGCTAGCCCTTCGACCAGCCAGCCGGGGTTCTGCGCCCCGGAACGGTGAATGCCGAGGTTGAACAACACTTGATGAGCCGCTTCATGTTGTACGGTGGTGCGGTTCATGCGTTCAGCGTGCCGATCACGAATGTTGAACAACCGGCGGCGACGAAGGGTCAACTCTTTGATTTTGGCAGGATTCGGCTGACGCCTCCCGCGCAGGGTTGAGAGTTGGTCATCAAGCTGCTCGATCTGCTGGTTGATCTGCCGCAGGGCGGGCGAATTGATGATATTGTGGAAAGCGGCGATGTTGTTGCTGTGGCTGTAGAACCCGGAGGATCCTTGATATGGGAATGAAGCTGTCTTGGCATAAACGCCATACTGTTCAACGGTCTCAAAAAAGAGAATCTGAAGAGGCTCACTGATGTGCTCGACGGCTAGGTCATTGAACTGGCAAAACCGATGCACGCTTCGATAGGTTGCTTCCAGCCTGGAAGTCAATGACTTGAGCACTTTCCTCTCTGTATTGTATGCAACGATGAAGTGTTCCGTCTCTCGTATGACCATCCCTGCGTGACCCGCGCTGAGCAGCTCGTGTCGGGCAGATTCGCGGGCGGAGTTGGCGTTGGCCTGGGCCTCGGTGTCTTGGCCCACGGCCGGGGAAACTCCCGAAACGATGACCGCGATTAGGATCATCCAATCAAGTCGCCCACGCATCAGAGTGATCTCCCAAAACCCAAACGAATCGAGCAGCTGCCCGCTCCACGCATTATAGGCCCAGCAAATGGCCCCGTCGTCTGCTCGACCGAAGACACGTCCTACACAAGGGGCAACGACGCTAAGCCGATACAACTCTCGGGAGTCACCCCGGCCAATACTTATCGGTCCAGTAGGGACAGAGCAACGGAAGGGACAATGAAACGATCCAAATTCGACAAACTCATCGAATCCGCCCCAGAAATTCCGACTCTACCAGCCGTGGCAACCCAGGTCATGCAGATTGTCCGCAACCCGAGCAGCGCCGCCCGCGACCTGGAGGAAATCGTATCCTTCGACCCGGTGCTCGCCTCGAGTGTGATGCGGATGACGAATTCTGCCTACTACGGCTTGCCCAACGAAATCACCGAGCTGCATCGGGCTATTGTGCTGCTGGGCTTCAACGCGGTCCGCAACCTCGCATTCACCGCGTCGGTCAAGAGCCTCTATGGCCACGAGTACAAGTGCGGCACCTTCTCAGCCAGCAGTTTGTGGCTGCACAGTGTCTCCGTGGCTGTCATCAGCCAAATGTTGGCGAAGAAGACATGGCCCGAGCTTGGAGACGAGGCCTTCTTGGCGGGGATCCTCCACGACGTCGGCATCATTGTCGAATGGAATCTCTTGCCAGATCAGTTTGATCGCGTGATCCGCTATAGCGAAGGCACGGGCCTCGCCTTTGCGGACGCCGAGAAGAAGGCCCTGGGCTTTGACCATACGCTCTGCGGTGCAGCGATGCTGCGACGGTGGAAGCTGCCCCGCCACCTGATCTATGTCTCCCGCCATCACCACGGCAAAAACCAGGACTCACACACCGACGACCTGTCCAATGCATCGGTCGGTGATCGATTGGCTTGCCTGGTCCACTTGGCAGAGCACATTTGTGCCGAACGGGGGAACGGATTCTTCGACGAGCCGAGGGACCATGATCGAACCACGCAACTGCTCGAGGCCGTGAGCTGCACGCCGGACGATTACCGCTGGATCGTGGATAACGCCGACGAGCAGTTGAATACAGCCCGAGACATCCTGGCACTCTGAATCAGCTCGGCATGGTCTCAACGCGGGCGGACTGTGCCGGCAGCACTTTGATCACCAAGGCTAGGTAGATCAAGCCGATGGCAAGGATGACCAAGCTCATGAATTGCGAAATGGTCAAGCCGATGACGTCGTGCGGATTATCTCCCCGCAGCATCTCCAAGCAGAAACGGTTGACGCCGTAGAGAATGAGCGTCCAGGAGATGACCACGCCGTGCCGCTTACTCCGGTAGAACATCACCGACAACACCATGAACATCAACGAGAGGCTCACCAGATCGTAAACCTGTGTGGGGTGGACCCACTGGCTTTTCTGATTGCGTCCAATCGCGCGGATCTTCTCCAAGGCGGTTGAGTAATCGGATTGGTCAGCCAGGGCGACCTGCTGAATTTGGGTTGCAGCGCGCATCAGTTTCGCTTTTTGCAGCTCGCCCTTGCCGGGTAACTTCTTAGCCATGGGTCGAAGCGTCCTTTCCATCTCAACCAAGGCTGGATCGTTGGGTG
>JAJDDP010000006.1 GCA_029260235.1 Phycisphaerae bacterium
CACTTGATCGCCGAGCGTGTTGCGGAACCAGATCAGCGTATCGTCGTTCAAGCCACTCAGCGTCCGCCGGTCGATTACCCCAATGACGTCTCCGAAACCGTCGCCATCCATGTCTGCTACTGTTAACCAGTTGATGACCGATCCATTGTCCTGAAAATCTGGATCGCTCGGGTCATCGGTTACGCCTTCGGATTTGGTATCGTCGATGACGAAGTTCTCTTCCCAGGTGTCATAGGGATTCCCGCCGGTAGAGGCGTCATACCAGTACACTACGCCGCCGGCGGCAGCTACGACCTCGTTGAGGCCATCGCCGGTCAGATCACCCACTGCGATGGCCGCAGGGATGCGGAAGTCAAACTCTGCAACAGAATAGACCTGCCACGGGAAATTGAATCGGCCCGGCGTCACCGATGGCGGGAAGATCGGGTTCAAGTCACTTGCACCCGGGTGGCGGAACCACTGAACGATTCGGCCTATGCTGGATCGAACCAGCACATCGTCAAAACCATCCAGATCAACATCGCCGATTTGAATTACGTTTGCTTCGGTATCAACCTGGCCGATGGGCCTGAGTTCCCAGTTAGCTGGATCCTGAGCAGCTACCGAACCGCTTGGACCGCCAACAGTATGCGGGAAGGCTGGGTTTCTGGCCCAGTTCGTGTTCGACGAAACCTGATTGGGGAAGGTGTAGACGATGTCGTTATCCCCATCTCCATCAACATCACTTAAGGAGACATCACCGGCCCGGGCCAATGAAACATCCAATAGGATTGGTGCCCACTGACCTGAAACGATGACCACCAAGTCGGAGGCAAAGTACGTCCCGTCCGACACGGTGACCCTAAACTGGAGTTCACCGCCCTGGGCAGGTGGAGAAAACGACGCGAATGGCGTGGTTTCGCCGGACAATGAAACCGGTGGACCAAAGACCTGGTCCCACTGATAAGTCAGGGCATCGCCATCTGGGTCAAAACCTCCAGCCGTCATGTTGATGACCACCGAACTTGGATTGACCACGTCGGGCATCACATTTCGGTCATTGGAGGCGGTCACGAACGGAGGGTTGTTGCCGGGATCACCCACGACCACATTGACGTAGTCAAAATCGCTGGAACCTGCGCTGGCGGTCAGACGAAACGACAGGGCAGCGGAGGTTATCGGTGCAGTAAAGATCGGCGTCGCTGAACCGGAACCCGCGAGCGACACGGTAGGTCCGGAGACCTGTTCCCAGAAGAAAGAGGGCGTGCCAAAGAACGAGGTGAAGCTTGCGGCTCCGTTTAGAGTAACTGCGGTCCCGACTGGCGACGTGGCCGTTGGATCCGGAATCGCCACTGCCTGATCCTGGCCGGCATCGGCCGTAGCGGTTAGTTGGATCGTTCCTGGGTTTCGCGTGTTGTCACCACCCGGGTTTGCATAAAGTTGCAACCGGTTGACTGGCGGATCGTCACCGTAGAACTCGCAGGTGGCTGGGTTGAACATCACCACGATGTCGGCGCCGTTGATACCGTCAATTTCGCCTGCTACGACTCCGCTCAGGCTGTTGAATTCGGGGAAGGTTCTGGCGGTGAATATGTCCTCATCGCGCCTGCCCGGCAGATTGCTGCGGTCCAATCGAATGAGTTGCCAAGCATCACCGTTGGTGATGTCATCAAAATTGCCTGGGCTGAAGAGCAGTTGGATCTCGCTGTCGTCGGCGTTGCCCAACACCTCGAACGTTTGGGCGCCTCCAGGCGTCGGACAGATACCCGCTCCGCCGGTAGTTTTGGCCAATACGACAACGTCCAACCAGCCGTCGCCATCGAAGTCAGCCATGTCAATGCCGCCGATCAAAGCCAGCGGCGAAGTACCACCCAGGTTTACGCCGATGAAATTGATCTCCCCATCGACGCTACGTCGCTGCAGGTGGGCTTGGACCGGTTGCGATTGATTCCAGGCCGTCAGGACGTCGAGCAGCCCGTCGTTGTCGATGTCGAAGATTTTGGCGAATTTTGGTCCCGCCGAATCTTCGCGCACAGAATCTATCTGGATGGCCCTGAAATTACTGAAGGTCGCTTCGCCTTCTTCATCCAGCTCGATCAATTCTGGTCGAACATCGACGATGTCAGGCCCCACGTCCACGAAGGCACCTTCATTGGTTGTCGTCGTACTAGGGCCTGCCGAGGACAGGGTCTCCGACGCGGACGATCCGGAGGAGCGATCAAACATCGTCTCACACCCGACCGCGATAATCGCTAGGATTGGACCAACCAGCAGGACTACACGAAACCTACGCATCATAGTTATGATCTCCCCAACTCAGGCCTTGTCCGGACCGCCGGTGGCTGAGTCTTGTTGGATTATCGGTTCGCTTGGGGGCCGACTTGGGCAGCCTGTGCGGGTTCTTCCTGGTCCGATATCCAAATCCCCTGTTCTTAGGTGCAACCGCGGGGCGACGCCGCCCTCTGCAGCACTCCAGGCAGTCCGTCTCGCCCTCGTTGGCGTATGATGAGGAAGCAATCAGCAAATCAATGCAGAATGCTCCCGCCCAAGGAAGCTTCTAGACGTGAACCCCTCTCCCGATAGCATGGCTGTCATGGATACTTACGATACATCCACTCCCAAAAGCCAACCAGACGGCGGCGATTATCTGCTGCTCAGCGATGCTGAGTTGCTGTCCAAGTGTGAGATGGACACTTACCGTGCCCCCGGGCCTGGCGGGCAGAAACGCAACAAGACCGACTCAGCCATCCGCTTGCGGCTCAAGGGCATGGGCCTGATGGTCATCGCGACCGAAAGCCGATCTCAGCACGTCAACCGGGCCAAGGCACTGAGGCGCATGCGTCAGGCCATTGCCTTGGAACTCCGCCGCCCCATCGATCCCGACTCCTACGACCCAAGCCCGATGTTGACTGGGTGCATGGATCGGGGGGGCAAGTTGAAGCTCGGTCGCAAAGACCAGCGGTATCCCAGCGCGGTTCGGGAAATCCTCGACGTGATTACCGGCTGTCAGATGCGCCTTTCAGATGCGGGACGCCTGCTTGGGATCACCACCGCGAACCTCTCTGGTTTTATCAGCAAGGACATCAAGCTTCGGGCGAAAGTAAACCAGCTACGCAAGGAAGCCGGAGTCAAGCCTCTACATTGAAACAGCGGTTTACAGGGCTGCTGTATGGCGCCGGGTGCCCGTAGATTCAAAGATAGTGGGGCATCTAGCCGATAGGTCTTGAAGCGCTCAGTTCCGCGAGGGTCGGCCAGTCCGGTGAATTCTTCAGGCGCAGTCAGGATCTCCGAGCTGGTTCTGCAGAATCTGAACATGTTTTCGTTGCAGTACGAGGCCAATCTGGTTACAGGCAAGGCATCTGACCCGGCTTGAGCGAGAGCGGCTAGTGCGGTACTCGAAGTCGAACCCGTTGCGGGCCAGAATGAGCCATTTCCCCTTAGTCGTAGGAGATATTCGAAATGATCCGTTTGACAAGATGGACGAGTTGGTGTTCAGCCATGGCGATTGGCCTTTGCATTATCGGTTTGAACGGCTGCGCTGCTGGTGGCGGAGGCGGGAGCGACGATGGGGGTGACGGCGCCGGCGGTACGCAAACAGGCGATGTTGCGGTCAACTTCGATGATGCTGCCGGTGGCAGCTTCGCGGTGGCAGAGGACGATGCTGGCAATCAGTACACGTTCAGGGCCCGCGAGGAGAGCAGCGAAACAATCATCACCGAGACCAATATCAAGTTCCCGGATGGGACTCAAGTCAAGGCATCCTTGGATGGCGAAGGCAGGCCGGTGAAGCTGAGAAGTTCCACCAACGAGAACGCGGATCTGAATTATGACGGCGACACCGCCCGTGTGTTCTACACCGACGCCGCTGGTGATACGCAGAACGCATCAGGCCTGGACCTGGGATCAGGCATGGTTCAAGCAAAGGCGAAATGGACGGACTTCATCAAGAATAGCCCACGCTTGCAATCCAACAGCGACAATCTGATGGATTTGCGGAATGGCCTTCGCCGATTCCAGGAGGTTTCCGATGCTCTTGGGGATCACGACGACAATCCAATGCGGGGGACACCCTTGGAGATTGCTGCTGAGTTGATCGTCCGCATCACCACGCTCGACGGCGTAGAAGAAGTGGAGCGCGACCAGCTCGGCGACGTCGATCTTGATGTAATCCCCGCCGAGATCGCCGACTTGGCCGGGCAAACCTACATCCTGTTTGAGGCCCAGGGGCACTGCGTCGAAGAGGCGGGCATTCAAAACAGGCTGACCTTCGACGACGTTGGCTTGCTGCTGACCGAGTTCGATCTGAACTTCGTATTTCCTGATTTCAGCCTGGGCGGCGGCGACCCTGGATTCACCATCAACTACCTGAGCGGCGCTCCGTTGAACTTGACCCCGGGCGACGACGACTTGGGATTTGAGGCGATTGTGTCACCGGTGTTTACCGGCACGCAGTTGGACGACCAGGGTCATGTGACCATCGAACGTCGCTTCCTCGCAGAAATCGCCTACGAGGTGGAGCTATTCACCACCACAGACGCCTTGACTGAGCAGCTGTTCAACGCCGCATTGATCAATGGTGTCTCGGACGGCGACATCCTAGAGTTCGATTTCATTCTGCTGGACTTAGCTGTGGATGTCCCGGTGACCGATCTGATCCACGTTCGGTACTATCGCCAGGGGTCAACTCCGCCGGATGATCGGCTGTATCGCTGTGATGACGGCAATGGCAATGACGGGCTGGCCGGCATTGATTGTCCGGTTGATGTTGAGTCCTTCCGCGCCTTCGATGTTGGGTTCGAGAGCCGCACCCGCGGCGATTTTGGGTACGACTGGTTCGTCGTCGAAGGTTTTGGTTACGTCGAAGATCCCTTCAGTGCCCAGACGACGATTGTACCAACGGGCGATGGCTTACTGGAAATCGGCCTGGTCGTTTCTTCCGTTGAGGATGGCATTGAGGTCTTTGACTACTACAGTTGCCAGATCGTAGTCGGTGAGTTTGACGAAAGTGATCGAGGATTCCTGGAATGTCCCGAGGTGCTGTTCGTTGGTGAAGAGGGCTTCTTCAGCTTCACCACTGACGACTTCGGTACGCACGGCCGCTTCGAGACGGACGGATTTGGCTCGGACGGCTTTAGCTCAAACGGTTTCGATTCTGATGGCTTTGACACAGACGGCTTCGACGTTGACTTTGACGACTTCGATACGAACGGCGGCTTCGGTTTTGAGTGGTACGTCGTTGGCACTCATGCCTACGAATTCCTGTTCGGCACCAGGTTCGATACCGCCAGTTTGGTCTTCTTTGAACCGGGTCGGTACGAAGTTGGCCTCGTGGTCTATGACGATGATGGCCGGGAAGAGCACTTCTTCTGCAATGTCGAGGTCGAGCACGGAGATCGCGACACCGACTTCTGCGAAGACTTTGGCTACTACGACGACGGCATCTGCGATGAAGGTTGCCCGCGACCAGATCCAGACTGCGAAGGCGACGAGGATTGGTGCGAAGCCATCGGCTATTACGGTGACGGCGTTTGTGATGACGACTGTCCACAGCCAGACCCTGATTGCGACGATGAGCAGGACATCTGTGCCGAGCTTGGTTACTACGGTGACGGCGTTTGCGATCACGACTGCCCGCGGTTCGATGAAGACTGCGAAGAAGAACTCGATGAATGCGCGGAGCTGGATTACTACGGTGACGGAACCTGCGATGAATTCTGCCTGTTCCCCGACCCGGATTGCGAGGACGAGTGCGCACTGCTGGGTTACTACGATGACGGAATTTGTGACGACTTCTGCCCGCTGGACGACTTCGACTGCGTAGACGATGGGGGTTTCGATACCGACGGCTTCGATACTGACGGGTTCGATACCGACGGCTTCGACACCAATGGGTTCGGCACCGACGGTGTTCCTGCCAACCTGCCCTAGTTCGCCGCAAAGGCCTCTTGCCGGGCGGCTCGATGTCGCCCTACCCTGGAAGAACTCCCAACCCCCATCCGCCTCGGGCGGGTGGGGGTTTTCGCTATTGGAGCTGTCTGCGCCGGTCAGACCCCGGTGATCAGACGCGGCAGCCCGGTTGCAACCTGGCCCTTTGGCGATAGAATTTGGCTGAAACTGCTGGTTGAGCTTGCCAGGGAGGCTCCGCGCCATAGTGCGGGCAGCACGCGCCCGAGGGCTTGGCCGGTTTCATCGCTACTACGGAGTTATCAGTGTCCAAGACAATTACCGCCGCAACGACCACCTTGGTTACCTTCGCAGTGGCCGCTGCCGCTTACATGCTTGTACCTACGATGCAGGGTGATCGACTGTCGGTAAATGCACAAGTGATCGAACACCTTGAACGTGCCCGTCGCCTCCTGGTCGAAGCCCACGCCAACAAAGAGCGGTTAGCGGTGGTGATCGACGGCCTGCGCGCCGCCGGGGTTGAAGAGTTGGACAGCGACAGCATTACCGAATTGGTCGAAGGTGACCCCGAGTTGCTCACTGGGGCTGAGGATCAGCTCGGGGCGATTGGACAGGCGGTCCGGTCGCGCCGACAGCGCCTTCAGTCAGAGGCCAACGCCCCCGACGATGTTTCGCTGCCAACGTTGAATGCGCGGTTAGGCAACAACGCGCCGCAGATGGCCCAAAGCATCAGCTCGGGAATCCGGGCTCGCCAAGAACTGTTCGCTGCTAATGAGAGTGTGCTCGAAGAAGCACTGCGCGAAGCTCAGGCAGCCCTCGCTGCCCAGCAAGGTGATGCAACCGGGCAGGATGATCCATCGGCGTTGCGGTTATTGGGGTCTATCCAATACCTTCAAGGAACTTCCGCCCAGCGACGGGCTGAGATTCTGCGACAAGAAGTCACGCGGATGAGGAGCAAGTTGCTGACCTTGGCAGCCAAGGCTTCGCAGCAGCAGGCCCTTCAAGGCATCGCCAGCGAAAGCGGCATCGATGGCCGTATCGCCGCTGCAAAAGAAGATCGCCAGGAGCAAGCGTTGCATCTGGGGGAACTCAAGACGAAGGCTGATTCCATCAACACGATCATCGCCGATCTGGTGGCGGCGCTGGCTGAGCAAAACAGCATCGCCGATGCAGCCAGGGCCAAGCTTGATGAACTGGCGTTGCGGGACTTACCGCCGGGGGATGCCCGGGAATATGAATTGTTCGCAGCCCACTATGGACAGCAATCCGCCCGATACCGGGATGCGCTGGGCAAGGCTTTGGTGATTGAATTCGGCACGTTGGACAACGCTGCCATCGATCGGTCGGGCGATTTCTTGACCGGTGACTACCTGCCCGCTAACGACAGCATGGCCGTCGAACCAAGGTGGGGGCTGACTCACTACCGCGACGAGGCGTCCGTGCTCAAGGTGCAGATGGCTGAGTTGGGCGAGACGGTCAGCTCGTTGGACGAACTGATCCATTCGATGGAGGAGACCCGGCAAGCGCTCACTCAGCAGGGCGAGTCAGCCGGTGGCTCACTGGCCGACCTTGCCAGCCAAATCACCCTTGCTCTTGGGGAAATGGAACTGTCTATCGGTGACGCCTGGGCTTTGGAGGACGAAGCCCTGGACAAGCTGACCCAGGCCCAGGGGGCATTTCGACGGGCGGGGCAGTCTTTTCAGCGCATTCAAAACGATGCCAGCCAAGCAGTCTCAGCCGGGGGTGTTTCGGCTGAGAATATGCCGCAAAGTCTGGTGGCTGGGGACCGCTGGTCAAAGGCATCGAGCGAGGCCCGTGAAGCAGACGCCCAACTGCGCCAGGCGATGGTCTACTACGCCCGCTACCGCGACTTGACCGCCGATCAGGAGTTGTTTTCTGCGATGGGCGAGTATCAGCCCGCTAATACTGATCCAGGAGCCTTGGCCGAGGATCTAGCCACCGCCAAAGACGCAGGCCTCGAAGCAGCTAGCGCTGCAGCAGACAATCTGTTTGCAGCCGGTTCAGGTATGCAGCAGCACTTCGCCTTGACGGCTGGAATTGCCGCTGCCTATGGCTTGCAAGCCCTCTTCGGTGAGGAAGACGCGGCTCGGGCTGCTATGGTCAACTACGAAGCAGCCATCCAAGGCAGGGAAGATTCGCCCTACATCCGACAATACGCCGAACGCCTGGAACAACTCCGCCGCATCCAACGCACGGCCAGCAATTGATCCCCGGCGGTCGTTCTTCGCCTAGAAGCGTGTCGCGAGTATGGCGGCGTCGCCCAGGTCTACGTCGCCGTCAGCATTCATGTCTGAGGCACGGCAGGAGGGCGAATAGATGATGGTTCCGTCACCAGGGCCAGTCATGCAAGGCTCGAACAAGCCGTAGTCATCGGTGCCGATGTTCCCGTCCGCATTCAGGTCGCCAAACCCGCCGTGAGTCATAGTCAACTCTTGATTGGGTGAGACGTCAGTCAAGGTCGTCACCGTTCCGTCTGGCCATTCGACGACGACGGTATCTACCAGCGACGCGGTACCCAATCCGAAGAACGCTTCGGCTGGTTCCTGCCCGAGGCAACTGTTGCCCGCTGAGATCAATCGCATCAAGTTAAGCCCGCCGGCCGACGCACGGACGATGGCGCCGATAGCCCGGTGGTTCGGACCTTGCATTCGCGGTAGGACGGTTAGGTAGTTGTTGTTGGCGGTTCCGCCGACTGGATCACTTTCCATCAAGCGGGCGGGTGCATCTATACAGGCCTCGAGCAGATCGAGGTCTCCGTCCCGATCGAAGTCGAGGGCGACCACTGCCCCCCCTTTGAAATCCCCGTTAAATGCCACTTGGTCGGATAGCTCTTGGAACACGAATGGGCCGACGCCTGGGTTGAGAAAGAACCGCGACTTGGTGATGTCTTCCCCGCCCCCGGAAGCTCCAGAAGTGCTGTCATTGGTTACCGCGAGGTCCAGCCAACCGTCGTTGTCGGCATCAAAGAACGTGGTTCCCCAAGCCCACCCTCCGATATGCACCTGAGAAGCGATGGAGACGTCGGCATAGGACAGCGAGCTGCCGACCGAGTCGTTGCGGTAGAGAACATTATATACCATGTTGCCGCCGACGTAGCCTTGGATATTGGTGATGTAAATATCTAGATCCCCGTCGTTGTCATAATCGCCCAAGCTCATGCCCATGTCGTTCATGCTGTTGTTCAGCCCCGACGAGGCCGCAACTTCAACGAACGTGTTGTCCTTCTGATTGATCCAGAGCATGTTGCCGCCGAAATCGACTAGGACGTATATGTCCAGCCAGCCATCACCATTGAAGTCAGCCATCATCGGTTGCCAGAAGTGCCCCTCCCCTAGATTGAATCCGCATGAAGCGGTGATTTCGGTGAAGCTGCCGTCCTTGTTATTTAGGAAGAGGCGGGTTAGCCCTCGCCAGAAAGTGACGCAGAAATCCAGGTATCCATCGTTGTTGATGTCGCCAGCGCACACTCCGCCACGGTGGGGCATGATCCCCGGTTGGCCATCGGGAATATGGCTCCAGCTCAGGTTCAAGTTGGCGGCTGCGGTGACATCTTGGAATGCGCTAGGTGCGTTCTGTCGATAAAGAGTGAAAGTTGAGGCTCCGTCTTCTCGGGTGACCAGCAAATCCAAATCCTGATCACCATCGTAATCGAACCACAGCGCGCCTCGGGCCGGCAATGTTGAACCGACGCCTGCCGACACCCCAATCTCCAGGATCTGACCGTTGCCCAGGTTATGATAGAGGTGGTTGGCCACTCCGTCGGCGTTGGGAACGAAGAAATCCACAAGTCCGTCATTGTCGAAGTCGGCGGCAGCCGCCCCAGAGACCATTCCAGGGGTCGCGTCGGACGGCACCATGCCCGGGCCGACTTCCGAGAAGAGCACTTGAGCCGATGCCCGGGGTGACAGGCCGAAACTCAGGATTACAAGGAGCAAAGAGACCCGAAGCCGAGATGCCCATTCGCAGGTCGCGCACATATCAATCGATCTCCTAACCGACGCGCGGATCCACATCCGAATTCGTAAATCGATGCAGCCAGCATACAGGCTGCCGATGACCTCGCGGATTCGCGGACGGAATCACGGCACTGGAAAGCGGAGGCCCAACCCCCGCGCAATAGAACTGGACGACTCGATCGGATTATACCACATCGCCCGGGCAGATTCACCGGCCTAATGCTCCTGTACGCGTGGGAACATCAAAACCAGCCGGTTCGTCCAGAAATGGCACTCATAAACGCCCTTTCAGGGCCTTGCGGCAAAGAACTTGTCGGGTACCTGCTCCTTGGACGGCTCCCTCTATCCACTGGAGGCAGGCCGCCGAGGGCAAACGGGGGCACGCGGCTGTAAACCGTCGTCGATGACATGACGCTTATCCATGACTAGGGCGCGTTGGCGAAGCGGATGGTGATTAGCCGGTGGGCAATGTCAACGTGGTCAGCTGCTTGCGTAGATTGGATAGCGAGGCTTGGATCTCATACCGGCGCTTGAGGCCCTGGTGAGGCAGCTATTGCGGCGCCATCGAACTTTTCGGGTCAGCCGAATCGACTAATCAGGCTTTGTTCTACCCCGTTGGCATACTTGCTATGCGGGCACGACGGAAGCTCGAGTGAGGCCAATATTTTTCGCAGCCAGGCAGGTGGCTGGGCTGTGGTCTTGATTTCCAGGAGGACGCCTCGGTTGTTGGCAGGTCGGAAGTGGGGGGAGTGGGGAAACAGTATGTTGGCGGCTGCGTAGCGGAGGTTGCGGTCAAAGGTGATGCGCAGTTTGGGATCGTCCTTGGCCTGCCAAGCTTGGCGGTGGTAGTCGACCAGCACATTGGGTTGCAGCAAGCGGAGCAGACATAGGCGTCGAAATTCGATCAGCACTGGGTCGGCGGCGCTGACTCGATCCGGGGCGCGTCGCCATCGTTGATAGCGATCCAATTCCAACAGGGTTGAATATTTCTTGACCAGTGAGCCTTGGCGAGTCTTCAGCTCGACACGGATCGGGCTGTTGGCGTCAGGTTGCGAGGCGTAGGCCCGTACGCGGAGTTTGATGCGGGCGGGTTGGCCAACAATCTTATCGATATAGGCTTGGCAATCGCAGGTATCGTAGTACAGGCTGCGCACCAAATAGCCTGTGGCACCGGCCGCAGCGGTGAACTGACATGGATTGACCCTTCCGCGTAGGGCGTTAGCGAGTCGGTGATAGCTAGGTAGATCCAGGGGGTACTTGTACTCAAAGCGCCCCTCTGGGGAAATCGGGGAGCTGGAGTGGCCGGAGCAATCCGATGGGATGGTCTGCGGCAGGCTTGAAGTCGATCTGTTTTTTGTCGTGGTCCGTGAATCGAGGCCCAGCGGAAAAAGGAGAGTCCGCAAGGCTTTGAGGGCGGTGCTCGACGCAGCCATGTTGATTCTCCTGGTAGTATTTTTCGAGTAGACCTTGGCGAACGTCGCTGGCCGTGACATTGGGCTGGGGTGCCCAACTGTCGGTGGCTAGCGTGCGCAGCGAAATTGATGATTCACCGTCGGCTTCGGCGTTGCGCCGGTTTCCCCACAGCAACAGGCCGACTACCCGAAGCTGGGCTCCCCCGAATAGCTGTTTCTTGCGATAGGCAGCCAGTGCGAGTCGGTTGCGACGCAATACACTAGCGTAGAGATCGACTTGGGATTGGTCTTTGCAGGCTATGCCGATGGCCGAGTCGCGGATGACGTTGTTGAGGGTGATCAGGTTGGTTTTTTCGCCGGCGCTGATGGCTTTGTCGCCCATGCCGGTCAGCAGGCAGTCGCGGACGGTCAATTGCGAGCCAGACAAGTCGATCCCATCGCCGGCGTTGTTCTCGAATAGGCTGTGGCTGACCGAGCCTTGCACCCAATCGCCATCAAAGGCATCGAACTTGTTGTCGGCAAAGATGCAATGGTCGATGACGACGTCGGCGTTCTTGACGTTGAGTCCGTCGTCGGCATGGGCATTGAGAATCCTACAGTCGCTCATTTGCACATCGGAAGAATAGAAGCAGAGTTGACCCGACAAGCACAGGCCTTGGAGTTCAGTTTCGCTCCCACCGCTGACGGTCAAGTGGCGCAAGACCGAGCAGTCCTTAGCCCGTACGGCAGCCAGGCTGCCCCATGGCAGAGTTGGATCGGCGGGTAGAAGACGGATGGTCGCCTCAGCCGCCCCTTTGGCCTGAATAGCCCCGTACACCAACACGGATACATCCGGTCGAAGGCGTAGGATGACGCCCGGTTCCAGCACTAGATCGTATCCGAAGGGTAGCACCAAAGTTCGCTCGACGATGTAATCGCCGCGCGGGAGGATCATCTGTTGGTTGCGAATAATAAACGGCAAACCCGAGGCATCAGCAGTTGCCTGTGGCGATTGTTCGGCAGGATCCTTGAGCTGCGGGTTCGAAATATCGATCACCGGAAACATGAACAGGTTGTAGTTGTCCAGCGGCAGGTTGGTGATGCTGTTCCGGCTCTTAATGTCAACGACGCGCAGGGCGGCCTGCTTGGGCAAGCCGTCAAGCTGCAGCGTCCAGGGGGCCGCGATTGGCCTGAGCTGATCGTTCAGCCGGGCGTGGAGTCTTGCACCATCGATGCGCAGCTGCAGCGTTCGCGGATCGAGCCGTTGGGCATTGAAGGTCAGCGGGCTGTCGTCGACAACGCCCTCTTCTCGCAACTGCAAACGGCAGTCGCCTGCGTCGAAGTTGGGGGGTAGGTCAGCCGAAAAGGTTAGGGTCAATTGATCGATTGACAAAGGGCAGAGCGAGTCGGGCAGGAGTTGAAGTGCCAGATTCTTGGCACTGGGCTGGTTTGTCACCTGTGGCGTTACGAAGAGGCGGGCGTATTCCAAGTTGGCTCTGATCACCCGCCGGTTCTCGGTAAGAATAGCCCATGTGCCTTGAAACGAATCGTCCATGTCAGGGCCGGACATGGCGTCAACACCGCGAAGCAGGTAGGAGCGAATGCCCGCGTAGTATCGTTTGCTTTGACTGGCAGCGTCGAAGGCGGGATCGTTGAGCAGCTTCCAGAGGATCTCGTTGCGTTGATGCCGGAATGCAGGGATGGACAAGATTCGCCGCGCCAATTCAGACCGCTCCTGCGCTTCGAAGCTGCCTTGGACCGGCGTTTCGATAGGCGAGCGATAGACGTCGGCCAGTATAGGCTCATGCAATCCGCGGGTGTCATCATAGTACCAACGGAGGTTGTCACCCCAGCGGCAGTGCTTGCTGCCAAAGAGCCAGGTTATGGCATTGAACTTCAAGTACTTGTCCACATCCAGAAGACGGCCGATTTGCCGACTGAAGGTCGCGTCGTCAGCTTCGCGGATCAATTGACAGAAGCTGTTCCAACGGCCCGCGTAGGGTGCAGAGCCAGAATCCTGGTAGATGGCGGGCCGATAGCTGGCCGCGAAGTAAGCGTAAGCGTCCTTGCGCCCACCGTGTTGAGTCAGGCCAAAACCGCTGAAGTAGTTTTGGGGCCAGGTATTGGCTTCACGGAAGATTTGGCCCGTTGGACGGCCTATTTTTTCCAACATATGAGAGCCGTATTTTTCTGCCCAGAGGTACAGGCCCATATCAACGCCGTTCATGCGAACCTGACAGAATCCGCCTGGAGAAGCCATGACGCCAAGCGATCTAGCCATGTCGCAAGCGACCTGTTCGGTTTGGTAGGCCCGATCGACCGGGATGGTCAGGTCTAGCTCCTTGATGCCACCAAAGAGGTGGTCATTCTTGAAGCGGATGCGCCAGGATTTCTTTGCGTTCTTCCAATGGTTGGATAGATCGCCTCGGAGGCGCACTTTGACCCTGTATTCGAGGCCATCATGATAGAAACGGGCCGGAAGCCAAATCTTGTCGGCGTCGGCTTGAAAGCCCTGGGCCACGAGTTTTGCGACTTGGGTCTGGATCTTGCGGAGATTCGTGGGGCTGATGCGCAGTTCATAAAGGGGTACGTCGACGTGGGGGGCGTCGGGATCGAGGCCTAGGGCTACGGCCCTTTGGATGAACCGCGAGGAAACAACCTCAGATTCAACGAAGCTGCTCAAACGACGTTTAATGCGATCTCGACCTTTCCAAGCAAGGGCCGTGCCTGCCACGACGGCCGCTGCAAGGAAGACTGTGTTGAGCAGGACGAGCCTGCGATAAATCGTGTCGCTGAGTTTCATATCGACGACCTGGACCAGGGTATCTTCAGGCCAACCTGCGCGCTATACCGGCAGGGACAATTGTGGGGCTAGCAGTGATGTCTTGGTCAAGTTGAAGCAGCGGTGCAGCTCATCGAGCAGATCGCCCTCGTCATCGGGTCGGCCCTTGAATCGGCGAAGTTCGTAGACTAGCTCCCACTGGTGTTCGTTGATGTCCAGGGATCGTAATTGTAGGAAGTCCACGAAGCGTTTGAGGACGTCCTTGATGTCCTTGCTGGGGCGTTGGCCTTGGCCATTGATGACAAGAACATATTCGGCATGCACATTTGATCCGTATTTGAGAAAGTGCAGCACGATCAACACTGCCGAAATGACACACACTGTCACCAGGATGACCATCCAGTTGTAGGTTCCACAGCCCAGTCCAACCGCGATGGACAAGAAGAGGAAGACCATGTCGCGGGAATCCTTGATGACCGTGCGAAAGCGAATGATGGAAAGTGCTCCAACCATGCCCAGCGACAGGGCTAGGTTCGAGCCGATCAGCATCATCACCACAGCCACTATCTGCGGAAGCATCATGAGTGTGACCAAGAAGGAGCGCTCATAATGAAAACCTCGATGAGTCCAGCGGTAGACCAGTGCCACCGCAAGTCCCAGCAAGCTGGCTAGAACCAGCCCCAAGACGAGGTCCACGACCGAAATAGAGAAACCGCCCTGCGACATCTCCAGCATGCGTTGATTCATGGCCATCTCCAATACTGGTCAAGCCAAACGCCTCCGCAGGAGGGCGCAGGCCTAGCTGAGCGCTATATCGGACGTCTCGGGGAACAACTTTGGTTATCGGAACCGCGAACTGAGGCGGGATCAGCTGGCAGACTGTGCTCAACCCCGGTGTTGTCGCGTCGAAGTGGCCCAGCAGCGTGCGTTCCCAAGCTCGGTCAGCCTGCTTTCTTGCTTGGGGCGCCAGGGCGGGTTCGGACTGGATTCGGCACGATGCCCCTGGCTCGGTATGGCAAGAGCTTTGTCCCTACCGGTCGGCACTGGCCAACTGCGTTTCGCAGAGCGTGCGATAGAGTCGGCAGCGGTCGAACAATTCATCGTGGGTGCCGTTGTCGATGATGCGACCTTCATTCATGACCAGAATGCGTTTGGCGAAGCGGATGGTGCTTAGCCGGTGGGCGATGATTAATGTGGTTCGATCTTTGCTTAGATCCGATAGCGACGCTTGGATTTTCTGCTCGCTCTCGGAATCGACCTGGCTGGTGGCTTCATCGAAGATCAGAATAGGGGCGTTGCGCAACACTGCCCGAGCGATGCACAGCCGCTGGCGTTGTCCGCCGGACAGTGTTTTGCCTGCTTCCCCTACGATTTCTTCGTAGTCTGCTCCCTTGTCGGTGATGAAGTCGTCAGCGTGGGCCCGCTGCGCCGCTTCGACGATTTGGTTGCGGTTGGCCGCGCGCGATCCATAGGCAATGTTTTCGGCGATGGTCATGGCGAACACCACCGGATCTTGGCTTACCCAGCTGATCTGCTTTCTCAAACTCCGTAAATTCGCATCGCGCAATTCGCAGCCATCGAACAGTATTTGGCCTTCTTGTGGGTCGTGGAAGCGAAGCAGTAATTTGGTCAGCGTAGTCTTGCCGCTGCCGTTGGGGCCTACGATAGCGACCGTCTCGCCTTTCTGGATCTTAACGTCAACATGATTCAAAGCAGGCCTGGGAGCACCTTGGTAGGTGAAAACAATGTCGCGGAACTCGATGCCATCTGACAGCGGCGGTAAGACGACTGCCCCTTGCAGCAGCTCAGCCTCTGCCGGTGAATCGATCACCCAAAAGATGCGCTGGGCGCCGGCTGTCGAGCGCATTACCCGCGGGTATACATCGGCCATCTTGCGTAATGGGTCGCTCATCATCGCCAGAGCAGCTACGAGGGTCAGGAATTCTTCAATCTTGATTTGTTCGTCGATCACTTGGGCGCCCAACCAAAGCGTGACGGCTGAAATCACAAAGACGCCGAGAACTTCAAGGATCGGTGGCAGGCCGGCTTCAAGCATGGCTACCTTGATCTGGTTGCGGAACATCCCCTTTTCGATCTTCCAGAGATGCCGGCGCTCGGCGTGTTCTGCGGTATACGCTTTGACTACGCCGATGGCTTGGAGGGTGGTGCTCAACGCACCGATCATGTGTCCATAAGCGCGAAGCAATCGCTTGTTGGCCTCACGAATTCTCTTGCCCACATACCAGAACAACAGCACGACCACCGGCCCGATCAGCAGCATCAGCAAGGTCAAACGGGCGTTGAGGTACAAGGCGGCGACCAACAGGAAACCCGCACGGATAGGCTCGCGCAGCATCTTGCCGAACAGGGCTAACATACCGCGCTGGATTTCCTGAGCGTCCTGAACAAACCGCGAGACAATGTCAGAAATGTTCTGGGAGAAGAAGTCCATCGGCAGCCGTAATACCTTGCTGTAGAGCTGACGACGCAGATCCATCACCCCGCGCAGCACTCCAAGGGCGGTGAAATAGTGGGCGACGAAGCGGGCGATGTTGCTGGTCAGCGTCAAGAGAACCACTAGCCCCAAAACATAGGCCAAGGTGCGAACCCGATCCGATCTGCTCTCCTCCAGAGGGATCAAGCTGGCCGCAGCCCACAGCAACCGGCTCTTCCAGGAAGGGTCGTCAAGTTGCAGGCTGACAACTCGGGTCTCTTGCCCGCCGTCGGCCGCAGGTGGCGTCAAGAAGGAAAGCTCCACGGTTTTCTCCGCAGATACGATCTTGCGGAGCAATTCACCGGGTGGCCCGTCGCTGCCCGAAACCTGACAAAGCCTAAACCCAATGCCGATCTGCTTAGATTGCAGCGGCGATTTGGGTTTGACCTGGGCTAGGAATAGGCTCGGTCCTGATCCTGGGCTTCCTGGATCCAAATAGGCATCCAGGGACAGCTCGGCCTCAAGGCGATCTTCAACCACCACCCGGGCTGCCCAGCCGTGGAAACCCTCCTCCGAAAGGAAGACTTTCAAGACCGGCAGTACAGCGACAATGCCCGCTGAGTGCAGCAGGCCATAGACGATCGAGGCAAAGAACCCAGCGATGATGAATCGGCGGTGAGGCCAAGTTAAGCGCAGCAACCTCTTGAGTTCCGGCCAACGCGCAGACGAATCTGGTGCGCGGTGCTTGTCCTCAGCGGTGATCAGCATCGGGTCCATCGATTACAGCTGCGCTCCAGGGGCCGTTGATTTCAAGCGGTGGGTTCTACCACGAAGAGCCGTTCACACCAAGATCGAGGAATCCCTACCCATAGGTGCTTGGGTTGGGCACCCCGCCCTTGGGAGGGTTCCCTTCGGCAGATTGGTTCGCTCGTGCGGCTCAAGCGTATTGGTCGCCGAATCGCTCGTTGACCCGGGCAACCAGTTCCTTGAGGTTCTGGGCGTCGGATTTGCGGCAGATTAAGGTCGCATCGGCTGACCGCACGATAATCAGGTCGTCCACGCCGTAGGCTGCGATGAGGTGGTCGTCCTCGCAGACGATGATGTTATCCTTGGCGCCCAGGGTCACTGCTCGTGCAGCCTGACATCGATTCTGGTCCTGGTCAGGATCAACCACCGCTTCCAAGGCGGTCCAATTGCCCAGGTCCACCCAATCGCAGTTCATCTCTACCACCAGCACGCGCGGGGCTTTCTCCATCACTGCAAAGTCGATGGATATTTTCGGCAGCGTGGGATAGATCTTCGTCAGCTTGGATTCACGGTCTGCACCTTCCCACGAAGCTGCGATTTCGGTGACGCCTTTGAACCCTTCGGAGAGATGATCATCCAGTTGGGCTAGGATGGTATCAACCCGCCAGCAAAACATGCCACTATTCCAATAGTAATCTCCGCTGGCTAGGTACTGCTCAGCGGTCTTGCGGTCGGGCTTTTCGGCGAAACGTTGGACCTCGTAGACACCTGCAGTAATCGATGTTCCCCGTTGCACATAGCCAAAGCCCGTGTTGGGTGCGGTGGGGTTGATCCCCATGGTGACCAGGGCATCGGCATGCTGGTCAGCCATGTCAAAAGCAGATTGCACTGCTTCGGCGAATTGTTCGATCGGGGTGATGACATGGTCAGCCGTAAAGATCCCCATGGTCGCATCGGGATCGCGCTGCTTTAGAATGGCGGCGGCTAGCCCGACGGCGTTGGCTGTATCTCGCCCCACCGGCTCGCCGAACAAATTGCCCAACGGAAGTTCCGGAAGTTCGGCGGCCACCAGATCGAGGTACTGGCTGCTGGAAATTACATAGATGGATTCAGGCGGCAAGAAGTGGGCCAGCCGCAAGTAGGATTCCCGCAAGAGGCTTTTGCCGCCGGCGATCTTGAGAAGCTGTTTGGGCCGAGCTGCTCGGCTCAAGGGCCAAAGCCGCTGCCCAACACCCCCAGCCATGATGACTGCATGACGCATCCGTTGCTCCGTTTGACTGTCGTTCGTGCCTATGAAAGACTGAGGGCGGTACGATAGCGGTTTGCCCGCCAGCTGGCCAGATTTGCTTCCTCATTTGCAGCCGACATCAAACATGAACGAGTTCATCAGCGAGGGAATTCAACCGGTCGGCGACACCTTCGATTCAGGAGCCATAGGTCGCGGAGAGCCTGGCCTGCCGGCTAGGTTCAAGTGGCGAGACCGCGAGTACAAGGTTGTTGCCCGTATGGGCCAGTGGAAGGGCACTTCGCCCGAGGGTGGAAAATCCGGCAGCGAAGTCTATCTCAGGCGGCACTACTATCAGCTACGCATGTCGGAAGGGGCGGTTTGGACCGTCTACTTCGTGCGACAAACGCCAAGGAGCGGATCGCCAAGACAGCGATGGTTCCTGTACACCATCCAAGATCCAGAAGAATCTCGATAGGTTGATGAACGACTAAGCGCTAGCTGTTGTCTTGTGCTTTGAGGTGCGTACCCAACTATGCACGAAATGAGAGGGTGCTTGTAGGTCGACTACTTACGAGCCAGACGCGCCGGTTGATTGCTCGAAATCGGCGATCTTCTTGATGCGTCGCTCGTGTCGGCCGGCCTCGAATGGCGTGCTTAGCCATACCTCGACGACCCGCCGGATCAACTCTTCGCCAATCAAGTCGGCCGGAAGGCAAAGAACATTGGCGTCGTTGTGCTTTCGCGATAGCTCCGCGGTCAACTCATCGTGGCAAAGCGCAGCCCTGACGCCGTGAATCTTGTTCGCGGTAATACTCATGCCGATCCCCGTCCCGCAGATAAGGATGCCCGCATCAGCTTCACCCCGCGAAACGGCCTGAGAGGCTGGGATGGCTGTGTCGGGGTAATCGCAGCTGGAGCCGGCGGAGCAGCCAAAATCGCTGACTTGATGCCCCGAGCGTTCGAGCATCGTCTTGATGCACTCCTTAGCCTGATACCCGCGGTGATCCGAAGAAACAGCCAACTTCATGCCAGAACCTCTTTCACTCGAATGAGCAGCGCGGAGCGAATCTGCTCGGCGCACCGGATGTAAGTCTCAAGCGAACCCCCAATTGGGTCTTCGATCCCGCCGCCGCCGATCAAGCATGCAGATCGGCCCGAAGCCTCGGGAACCATCCTGTCCACTTCAGCTTTGTGGGCTGCGGTCATCGTGTAAATGTGGTCAGCCTGCCGAATGATCTCCTCACTCAACGGCTGTGACCGGTGGTCCGCGATGTCTATTCCTATGTCCCTGGAAACCTCAACCGCGTGATCGGCCGCCGATGTGCCGGGCATGGCGAAAGTACCCGCCGAGATTACGCGGATGCCGCTCGTCTCCAACTGGCCCGGCTCCACGCCGGAAGCTTCAGCCAACAGCTTGGTCATGACCGCCGCCGCCATTGGGCTACGGCAGGTATTTCCAGAGCAGACCAGCAGTACAGTCTTCATGCTCAAGCGTCGCAGCGTCCTCTCGTCATACACGCCCTCACGGACGATCTCGAACCCCTGACCATTTAGTCGCACGATGGTCGACGCCATCGCATACTGAGTCGGGCCTGTATCGATCAAGAGATCGATCTGCCCATCCAGGTCTGCCAGCACATCCTCCCCATCCCGAGGAGGTCGTTGTCCAGCCAAGTTAGCGCTGGCGGCTACGATAGGCAACCCGACCCCCCACAGCATCTCAGACGCGAGCGCGTGACTGGGACAGCGTAACCCGATGCTGCCCTCATAGTACAATGCCTGGGTCACTGAGGGGCCGAACTTCTTGACCACTGGCGTCGCCTCATGCTCTATGCCCTCGATGATGAGCGTCAAGGGGCCAGGCCAAGCCCTCTCGATCAACCTCTGGCCGATTCCGCTCAGCTTGGCGACAAAATGCGGCGCTTGGGACGGTCGGCCCACATGCACGGTGAACGGCTTTTCATCATTCCGCTGCTTGATCTGCCGCAGGCGGGCGACCGCCTCGGGTTTGTCGGCTCGCACACCGACGCCATAGACCGTCTCGGTCGGGAAAGCCACCACTTCCCCCGCTCGCAGGGCGTTGATTCCCAACTGAACAGCTTCTTCGACATCAGAATCAGCCACGATTTTGCGGATTAGGGTAGTCGGCATAGATGCCCTCAGCAAATTATGGGGCAGCGTCCAAAACCTGTCAAGAAATCACAGGGTCTGCCGGTACGATCCAGGGATCGAGGCCCTCGACACTTTCTACTCCATAGGCGACGATCCAGGGTGATGTTGTTTGGCCTCTCCAAAAACAACCTCGGAAGGCTTCGAGAATGAGTGACACTGGGCAATCATCGGGAAATGGCACACCGCCATTACCCTGGCGGTGGCATGAGCGAGCGCTCGAAGGCCTGGATTTCCCACTGGGCAAGTTCCTCGACTACGGGTGCGGCGATTGCACCTTGATGCGAGAGGTCCGCCACCGCTGTGTCGAGTGTCACGGCGTCGATGTGGATACAGAGGGCTTCAGGCCCATCACCGGGGAGGATGGCCACTATACGATTCACAAGATCGGCTTTGATGGGAAGACGCCCTACCCCGATGACTACTTCGACACGGTTTCCATCATCGAGGTCATCGAGCACGTCCCAGATGAACGGCGGACGCTCGCAGAAATCGCCCGCATTTTGAGGCCCGGTGGGAAGCTACTACTGACCACCCCCCATAGGGGACTGCTAACCTTTCTGGACGTGGGCAACGTGAAGTTCGCATTTCCCAGGCTGCACCGCTTCATTCACCGCCGTCTGGTTCGCAGGCAAGCGTATTACCAGCAGCGCTTCATCGATCATCTTGAGTTTCAGGTCATAGGCGACATCAGCTTCAGTTCCGAGCGCAAGCCCTGGCATCGCCACTACAAGCCGGCAGAGATCCAGGGCTTTTGCCCCCCTAGCCTGGTTCTGAACAAGTGCTCCGTCTACTTTCCGGGCATGCGATTCTTTATGATCCTAAAGGTCGGTCTGCGTGTTGCCTGCGCCAGCCTGTTCAAGCCCTTCCCTCCGCCATTGCCCTGGCTTGAGAAGCGTCTGAGTAAGGTCGAATCTCGAACAGGCGATCAACTCGTCATGTTGTTCGAGAAGGCCTGAATCCACGGCGGATGCAGGTCTAAAGGCGTGCCCCTGCCCCGAAATCGGCATGGCACGGCCACAGCGCACTTCTCCGGTGGCGGCGCTCGACAGCCCCGTCTGAATCGGCGACAATCTAGCGCTTGACTCAGTTGGCTATCACCGGACCTTCTTGATCAGGAAAATGGCACTCATATGGAAGTCGATTCACTCCTAAAGCTGGCCTCGGGTGGCAACACGCGGGCTGTGGAAGATGCGTGGATGAGCAAGCTGGAGTCGGACTCCGCCTCTCCAGATTCAGTGGTAGCCATGCTGCCCTTGTTGGAAGCGTTGGCTAAGCAGGGGCAAATCTCCGAGGCGACCACCTTGGCGATGACGGCCATGGAGTCTTTGGGCGAGCGCTTCGAACCTGCTGACGTTCTCCGGGCGGCAGGCCCCATGCATTTGGCGCTAAGCAAGAAAAGCGAGCTGGGCGAGCACGTCTCGGGCTTGTACCTAAAAGCCTATCCAGATCAAGACGGTCTTGAAGCATTGATCGAAGAAGCCGGGGTCAGTGGCGGAAGACCGCCACGCCGTGCACTAAGAACTATGGACGTCTGCTTGACTGTGCAACCAGGCAGCTATGTCGCCGCCCGTCATGACGATGCCAGCGCCCAGGTCGGATCAATTGATACCTCGGATTGGCAGATCAGCGTAAGCCTGCCCTCAGGCCAGAAATCGAAACTAGGCCCTGTCGAATTCGCCGACAACTACGCCCCCGTCGGCGAGGATGATTTTCGGGTGCTTCGCGACTTCGACGGTGAGCGCTTAGCTGAGGTGCTAACCAAGAAACCCGCTGAGATCGTCGTCTCCATCATGCGGACCAGCGGAAACAAGACTGACAGCGATACCTTGATGGGCATGCTATGCCCCAAATTCATCGAGACCAAGAACTGGAGCAGGTGGTGGACCAAGGCTCGGACCGCCCTCAAGCGAGACCCCCACATTGAGATGGAAGGTCGATCTCCGTACTGGCTAAAATACCTGGAAATCGCCCGATCACTAGAGGATGAGTTCAAGGGCCAATTCGCCGCCCTGCACGACGCTGCTTCCGAGTTTGCCCTGGTTGATCGGTATATCAAAGAATGCGAGTCGCGCAACAACAAACATGACAGCGCATTCCTCAAGGTGATCCATGATCGCCTCGGGGCGCGGGCGATGCGGCTGCAAGAATCCGGGGGTAAGCAGATTCTTGGTACTTGGCTGGTTCTCCGCAAGATCGAGCAAGCAATTGGCGGCAGCGAAGGGGGAGAGGGGGCTATGGAGCTCTTGCGCAAAGCAAGCGAACCACTGCCCTATTTCCAGGCGCTAGGCTCGGTTGCGCTGTGGGAACAGGGTTTTGTCTGCCTGGAGCAAGCCCAACCTGATCGAATCAAAGAGTTCCTTTGCGAATTGTTGCTCATCGCCCCGCAGGGCAGTTGCAATGGAATCGTGGACCGCCTGGTTCAGTTGGGCATGGGTAGCGTCGATTTCGCCCCGATGATTCTGTCGATGGTCGGTGAGCCGGTCGAATGCAACGAAGCCCTGCTCTGGCTGTGGGATGGTCCTGCTTCCGACCAAATCAATGAATACCGGCTGATCACCGTACTCACCAAGATGTTCGGGGTCTTGGCGGAGGTGCGCATCAGCGACCAGATTCCAGCTGAGGCCAAGAAGAGAATAGTAGCCAACACCCGGTCGCTGCTAGGAGCCCGCAAGTACGAGCGGTTCCATCAGTGTCTCGGCGAAATCGAATCTGGGATGGCCTCAGCATTGGCAACGCAGATCAAACGACTGGACAATCTAGGCCGTGTCGTCCACGAAGACATGCTCAAAGCCATTTGGAAGAAATTCCCCGAATTGACCGTCGTCAAAGTCATCGATCCATGGGCTGACGAGAGCATGCTCCTGGTCACTTCCCAGGGTATGGTCAAGAAAAAAGAAGAAATTGATACGATGGTCAACGTGACCATGCGGGAAAACGCCAAACGTATCGGCGAAGCTGCATCTCATGGCGACCTTTCTGAGAATTCAGAGTACAAGTTTGCGTTGGAAGAACGCGACTTGCTTCGAGCTCGCCTCGCCCAGATGCAAGACGAAATGAGCATCGCCCAAGCAGTCGATCCCGGCGAGGTCGATACGAACAGTATCAATGTCGGCACAAAGGTTGAATTGAGTCATTGTCAGAGCGGCCAGTCACGGGTATTGACGGTTCTTGGTCCCTGGGACTCTAATCTCGAGAGGAATATCTACAACTACAAAGCCCCCGCGGTCCAGAAGCTTATGGGCCACAAGGTCGGCGATGAATTGGAGATCAACATCCTCGATCCCCAAGGCCAGTATGAAATCAAAGCAATCCAGAACGCTCTGAGCTGATGCCAACCTGCTGACGAGGGAATCTGCTCAAGCTGGCCGACAATGGTTGGTTTGTCCGCCAGATATTCCTCTTGTAGTGCAAAACAAGCCCTGCTGCTTCAATTTGGCGCCCATGAACACTAGAGGGGTGGGTAATTCTGCCCAGCTTACCAAGGGGTTCGAGGAACGAAGGGCAGTGGCGCCACCCGCGAGGCCGCCGCTTGGCCGGTGTGGCTGATGCAGTCATGAACGTGGCCTCAACAGGCCTCGCAATGTCGGGCATTTCTGGGCAAAGCCGTTGCAATCGTCGTCCCAGGCCATTACACTTTTTTACGCAATGCAAATGTTTCATGATCACTCCAGTAGAGCTGGCGTGGCCGTGGGTGCGGTGCCTCGAGGGCGCTTCCGACGGTCGGCATTTAGCATGATCGAACTGCTGCTGTCGGTTGGGATAATAGTGATCCTGCTGGGCATCATGCTGCCGGCGCTAAAGCGTTCAGTTCGCCAAGCCAGAGCAACCGTCTGCATGCACAACCTGCACGTGCTTGACCAAGTCTTAAAGATGTACGAGTCAGAGAACAGGGGTTGGGCGCCGACTGCCCGCGCCAACGAAGAGGAAGCTCAAGCTGGCGACCCCAAATGGCACGAACTGTTGGTGCCCCGATACCTGCCCGATCTCCAACTGCTCGTTTGCCCAGAGGATCCATTCGCTAATCGCTTGATCGCCCAAGACGCTCAGAGTGCGTCAGCCATCCTCGGCCGAGACACCAGCTACGGCATCAATAGCCTAATCGTCTCCGACACCGGGCCAGCCATGGGCAACGTAGAGCGGTACAATCCCAAGCGCCCGCTGGATACCTTGCTAAGTGCCGATATGGGCCCAGATGCCGGGCTTAAGTGGGGCGACAAAGATGCCGTGGGGGACGGCACCGGCCGTTGGGCGGGCGGCGGTTTGAGTTGGGACGACGGCGTTGAATTCGGCGGTGTCCAACATATGCGATCATGGTTGACTCAGCGACACACAAATGGAATTAATGCGCTCACCCTGGGCGGAGGCGTTCGCACCATCCAATCCAAGCCCATCATGACCAGTACCATCGATTCCTTCTACGACAGATGTGCCGCTGGCGGATGCCCGCTCTGCACCGACCTTGAGATTCCACACTACAGCTTCTACCGTAGCAGAGTCTATTGGTGGACGGGCCGACTTCCTGAACTATAGCGATTCGCGTTGGCTCTACTTGACTTTGAATCACATCCGCATCTACCCCGATGAAAAACCCGGCCACTAAGACAGTCCGTCGCCGCTCCGAATTGCAGCACCTTGCCATTGCCGGCGCGTTTGCACTCCTGATATGGTTCGTATGGCAATTCTGGCAGGATGAGCCTCCCGTAGTGGCTATGCAGCGTTCCTTGAAACAAGTCCGCATGCAGTGGGTATGCATAAACGACCACGAGTTTGAAGCGTTAGGCCTCTACGGCTCCAGGGCGTGCATGATCTGCAGCGCCGAATCGTACGCACTGGCAGAGTATGTGTGCCCAGACCATGGAGAACACGCTGTCCGCTTTGTCTATGAACAAGGAGAGCAGGGGCAGCCCATAATAGGCCGCGCTGCCTTCGACGATGGAGAGTGGAAAATACATCCCGAGCACATTGTTTGCCCAAGTTGCGGCAAGCCGATGCATACGAAACCAACCAATCTGTTCAAGCGCAAAAAACAAACGGACGAGTCGTCCAACGACGACTAGCCCGTTTGCCTTGAATACGTTTGGAAGACTTGTAGACTACAGATCCTGGCCCTTGACGGTCTTTCGGCCGTTGGCCTGTGTACGGCCGATTGCTTCGTCGATGAGGCAGTACACGCGCTCTGAAACGCAGGCGATTGCTTCGGCTGACGTGTTCATCTTCTTGCTCTTGATGTAGGCCTTTACTTTGCTGGCTACAACGAGAACGTCGCGGCTCTTACCGCTCTTCCTGGCGGCGCCTTTTTTCTTTGCCTTTTTCTTGGCCATCCATGAGCCTCCTTATAAACAGTGGCTGTTTCATCGTGACGCACACGCCCGGGCACCTCTATCGCCCGAGCAACGGCGCGGATTGTATAGGCCTCATCCTAGCCCCGCAAGCCAAAAACAGAGAATTGGGCACTCTTTGGGCCGAATGGAGAAAATCTGTGTCGAAGTTTCTTGTTCGCTGAGCAGGCACATTGCCACCGTCACTGGCCCTCAAGCCGAGAGATTTTCGTCAGGCCAAGCATGTTGTCCGATGAGCTTGACGAATCTGCAAGTCAGCCCGGGCGTCTCGACCACGCGCCCAGCCAGGCGCTCAAGGCAAAGGCAGATTTGGTTGTCGCGCGGGCCTACCGGGACCACCATTCTGCCCCCGATCACAAGCTGGCCAAGGAGCAGCGCTGGCAGGGCCGGTGCGCCGGCAGTGACCAAAATACGGTCAAATTGGCCCTCTAGAGGCGTTTTAGCGGTTCCGTCGCCCACGTGGCAGGACACCATCTTCGGGCAATAGTTCAATTCGGTGAGCAGGGATTCTGCCTTTTGGCTGAGTGATTCGATTCGCTCGACCGAACAAACGCGACCCGAGATTTCGGCCAGGATCGCTGTCTGATAGCCGCTGCCGGTGCCGATCTCCAATACGGACATTCCGGGCTTGAGGTCCAGGAGCTGGGTCATGTACCCAACCATGAAGGGTTGGCTGATGGTCTGCTCAAACCCGATGGGGAGTGCCTTGTCGGCATACGCATGGGCCCAGAATTGCTGGGGCAGAAACCTTTCTCGGGGCACGCGGGCCATGGCTGCTAGCACGGCAGGATTGGTCACCTTGCGGCCAATCAGGTGCTCCTGGAGCATTCGCTCCTTTTGATCCGCCAGATGGCCGAAGCAAGAATTGGTGGACGGTTCGTCGGACATAAGCAAGGCGGCTGGGCAAAATTCAGATTGGCAACATAGTTTGGTTGTCTGTGGCTGCACGGGCTTACTGAACCAGCAACAGAGAAACGCTACCGCGCGGCCTGGGAACTGGCAATGCAAACTTTGTTTCAGCGAGATTGGGTTCTCGTCGTCCAGCGCCTATATTAGCGTCGCCTTGCCGAAGAGAGGCTGATGCTCTGGGCGTCGGCAACTCTTGAGATTGGTTTTCTTGGTTGGTATGCAAAGGATTCTATGACAGCAGGCGATCCTCCCAATAAAGATGCCCCAGCTACGGCGCCGCTGTTGGCGCCCACTGCCTTGGATCGGTTCGTCAGGCTGTATCCGCAGATGCCTCTGATCGCTCCGTTCATGACCTTCCTACTGCTCATGTCCGCGGAGTCGCTGTTCGATGACGGCCATAAGCCTTGGCTTTATGCGGTGCGAACCTTCGGTGCGTTGTACGTCGCCCTGCTGTTCCGCAAGTATTGGCCACCGCTCGGGAAAGTGCACCTGCCCATCTGTATCGTCGTCGGGTTGCTTGTTGCGTTCGGGTGGGTGGCTATCCATAAGTGGATCGTCGGGTTTTCGTGGTACGGCGCTACGCAAGTCTTGGGCAAGGATCCGGTTCCGGCAGATTTCTATATTCCCGATGAGCGTCTCGGAACTGGCTTAGCCTATTGGGCTTTCCTGGTCGTGCGCATCGGTGGAGCAGCGACGGTGGTGCCGATTGTGGAGGAACTTTTTTGGCGAGGCTTCCTGCTGCGATTCTTGATCGACCGGTATGATTTCGACAAGATTCCGCTGGCTACCTTCACCTGGAGTTCGTTCCTGCTCTGTTCAGTATTGTCTGCGGCAGAGCATCCTCAGTGGGAGGTCGGCATCGCCTGTTGGATCGTGTACAATCTGCTGTTCTATTGGAAGAAGAGTTTGATGTGCCTCATGGTGACCCATGGGATCACCAACTTGGCCCTTTACGTCTATGTGGTGATCTATCGGGATTGGGTTTTCTGGTGATCACTGCGACCGCAGTTTCCTTGGCGATAGTTGATTGGATTCAATGACTCAGCCTCCTGAATATGGTTCGGTTTCTGCCGAGGAATACGCCGCGATCGGCTTTCGCTCTGGGCTGGAGGTTCATCAGCAACTACTCACCCAGAAGAAGTTGTTTTGCCGATGTCCTGCCGGTGCATACAGCGATCACTACGACGCCGAGATTCTCCGGCACATGAGGCCCACCCTCTCAGAGCTTGGCGAATACGACGGCACGGCTTTGATGGAGTTCAAGACCCGCAAGGAAATCTACTATCGCCTGGCCCGCGACACGGTCTGCACCTACGAGATGGACGACGCCCCGCCGTTTGGCCTCAACGCCGAAGCGGTGGACATCGCCATCGAAATCGCCCTGCTGCTAAACCTGCAAATGATCGGCGAGCTGCATATCGCCCGCAAACAGTATCTCGATGGCAGTATCCCAGCCGGCTTTCAACGCACCACCATCTTGGGCGTGGACGGCTCGCTTGCTTATCCTGGGCCGTTGGGTGGTCCGGTCCGCCATGCAGATCGCCGGATCGGAATTCGACAGCTAGGCCTGGAAGAAGATTCCTGCCGCGAAATCTCTGATGTGGGCCACGACCGCACCTACATCGCCGACCGGTTGGGTACGCCGCTCATCGAAGTCGTCACCGAGCCTCAGATGATCACTCCGCAAGAAGTGGCTGAAGTGGGCCAACACATCCGCTACCTGACCCGGGCGACCGGCAAAGTGCGACGCGGCGTGGGCCGATGCCGTCAGGATGTAAACGTGAGCATTGCCGGCGGAACGCGGATCGAAATCAAAGGCGTGCCTCGGATCCCCCTGATCCCGCGGCTGGTGCATTACGAAGCTTTTCGACAAAAAGCACTCTTGGAGATTCGCGACGAACTAAAGAACCGCGGAGTCAATGCCTCGACTTGGCACTCAATGAGCAAAGAAGTTACCCATCTGCTTCGCGGGGTATCCTTTGGCCCCATCGCAGACGCCCTGGAGAGGGGCATGCATGTCTGGGCGGTGCGGCTGCCGGATTTTGGCGGACTTCTGAATCGGCTGACCCAACCACACACTATTTTTGCCCAGGAATTTGCCGAGCGCGTACGCGTCATCGCCTGTCTGCAAGGCGAACCGAATCTAATCAGTAGTGACAGCCCCCATCACGCGATTGCCCCAACCCTGTGGCGCCGCGTACTCAAGAAACTGTCAGCCACCGCCTCGGATGTCGTCGTTCTGGTTTGGGGGAATCACGGCGATTCAGCCACTGCGGTCGAAGAGATCCGCCTGCGGGCAGTCGATGCGATGGCTGGTGTGCCTAGCGAAACACGGCGCGGATCTGCCGATGGGACCACGGCTTTCGAGCGAATCTTGCCGGGGCCTGAACGGATGTACCCAGATACCGACCTGCCGCCCATGTGCATTGATAAGAATCGCGTCGAGCGTATTCAGACGCTGTTGCCGGAATTGCCGCCCGACCGCATCAAGCGGTATCAAGACGTGGGCCTATCAGCGGAACTCAGTACGTCCTTGGTTCGCGGCGGAATAGCCGATCTGTTTGACGAATTGCGCACCCGCGTACCAGCCGTGCAGCCGTCGTTGCTCGCCTATCTATTGACTTGCCATCTCAAGCACGCCAGCCGGATCGGGCGGTGCTGGACCGCACTGGGCACAGATTTTTTGGCTGATCTGTTGCGGCGGTCGATAGATGACGATTGGCCTCGGGAGCGGCTGCTCGACGTGCTCGACACAGCCTTGATCAACGGTCGGCCATTGACTGCAGGCGAACTCAGCCCAGCCGGCCTAGACCCATTGACACAGACTCAGTTGAACGAGGCTGTCCGCGATCAGCTAGCCAAACCCGACACACAAGCAAAACGAAAGGGCCCGAGGACCCGAAGCAAGACCAAGCTCTCTCGCGAACAGATAGTGCACATGGGATCGATCATGCGGACCCTAAGAGGCAAAGCACATGCCGGGGACGTCGCTGCCGAACTGGCCAAAGCGGTGTCTCGGGTTGGGAGTGCTGTTGAGTGAGGATTTCTGCGCGGTATGGCAGCAGGTGATACCCCCGTCGGTCTTCCCATCTAATCTAGATCTAACCGACGCCGAGGGTGGTCCACCTTATCGCGGAGTGTGACCCCTAGGGCGAAGCTGCACCCAATGCGGCATCGGAAATCACCGTTGCTATGGTGTCGGATATCCCCCCGTAGAACCCATCCACGACAGCCTCCTCAAACGAGCAACCCAGTCCAGCCGGAGCCAGAACCAGGAGGGCTAAGAACAACAGCAGGTATGCTCTCTGGGCGCGTCTATTGGTCATTCTGTTTTTCTCCACAATGATCAGGGTCCAACCGTCTCGTTTAGAATCGCCAGGAGAATCCAATCCCGGTAAAAAAATCATCGGCTTCCTCGTTCAGGCCCATGCCGATGCGCCAGTCGATCTGAAAGTTGTCGGTAAGTAGGTAGGTCAGGCCACCGTTGATGGTATGAGCAGCGTCCGAACTCTCGGTGTTCGTATAGAAGCCGTAGTATTCGATGTAGGCACCGATGGTGTCGGACAGCGCGAAAGCTCCGCTCAGCGATGTTGTTGCTTGAACGAACCTGTCATCATCCTCAGTGGGAACACCCAAGCCAACATTGCTCGCGATGGCGAACGAATCAGTGATGTCGTAGGCCCACAAGAGCACGACTTCCGGATCGACATCACCAGAAGAAACTTCTGCGCTGCCGGATGGAATGCTGATAGCGCCGATGATCCCGAAGTGAGGCCGCCAACCCTCCTGCTCGAACAGCTTGAGCTTGAACCCAAGCGACAAATCCTGAGCCCCTTGGGAAGAGTCTTCGCGGGTAACGCTCCGCCCACCCCTGGTTTCCCCCTCGAACCGGTCATTCCGCCAAGAGTAACCAGCCCACCCGATTCGGAGCTCGAAGTCCTCCGCTAACCCGATTCGTAAAAGCAGCTCCGGGGCGGTGTGATCGCGGACCCGGTCCTTGCCCTCAGAGTCGTATGTGTAGGTGTATCCCGCCTCCAATTGACACCATCCCGTCGGGACGGCGTCAGTGCTCTCGGTAAAATCAGGTCGATCGGTGACCAACGGCCCAGTGAGCGGGGCAGCCTCAAGACCAAACAGGTTCTTCGAACGCGTCGATTGTTCATCCGGGCGATGTGACGGCGCATCCGTTCCCGCGACCTCTCTCTCTTCTTCAAGCGGCGATTGTTGGGCTGCCGAAGATGGGGCTGCGTAACCCAGCAGCACCAGCGCCAAGGCGACCCGGTCGATTAGCCTGGGGCACGACCCACAACCTATTGTTCTTGTTGTATTTAGGTGATGGCAGCCCATGGCAGCCTCCAATATAGCCACTGCTAATTTGAATAGCAATAACTACACTGTTGGGCCAATGCTGTCAAGCAATTTCTCGCCAACGGGTCGCCGAGGCATCTCGGGATGACGCTTTGCCGGGCTAGTTCAGCCTAGGTCATTCAGGGGGCTGGCCGGCTTGATCGAGCAGAGCGACAGCCCGGCGCCGGCGGGCGGATGATGATCAATCCGACATTGAGCACCTCGAAGATTTGCTCGTCAGTAACGTCGCGTTCCTTGCAGCGCAGCACAAGGGATTCACGAAGGCCGGCGAGTTCTCCGCGGTGAATTCTCTAGATTCAGACCAGGTTCAAGATCTCTAGGGCGCTGTGCAGCTGCTCCCACCGCTGCTCGACCGTACCCGTGTAACCGATGGACATTCTAACCAACCCGGGTTGGATTCCAGCCTCTTCTAGATCCTCAGGCGACATCTCGCTGGAAGTGCTGGAGGCTGAGCAGGACATCAGAGTATCGAAGTAGCCTAGGCTCACAGCCATGAAGCCGAATCGGTCCTTGTTCTGCAGAATCTCCATGAACTCGTTGGCCCGTAGTTTCGTCCCCAGGTCGATGCACAAGATGCCGCCGTAGCCATAATCTGGGTTCATGATCCGCTTGAGCAGGTCGTGCTGTGGGTGGCTGGGCAGTCCTGGGTAAGTGACCGGCACCTTCGACTCTGCCAGTCGTTCGGCGAAGACTTTGGCGCGGCGGCTGTGCTCAACCATGCGTATGCCTAGATGGGGAAGCCGCATGCTGATGGCGTAGGCGGCCTGTGGGTCCATGGTAGGGCCCAGCAACATGAGCGTCCCTTGGTGGACATCCATGAGGCTTGTGATGAATTCGGCAGTGCCGCAGATCGCCCCTGCAATATAGTCCGAAGCCCCGTTGATAAATTTGGTCAGGCTGTGGACCACCACATCTGCCCCATGCTGGATGGGGGACACGACCATGGGGCAGAAGGTATTGTCCACTACAAGCTTGGCCCCTTTGGCATGGGCGATGGCAGCAAGCGTTGGGATGTCTGCGACTGTCAGCAGGGGGTTGGCCATCGTTTCAATAAAGAGCACCTTGGTTCGGTCGGTGAAGGCAGCCTCGACTGCAGCGATGTTGGAGACGTCGACGAAGGTGGTCTTCAGGCCCACCTTGGCAGGAAAGTATTCTTTCAAGAGGGCGAAGGTGCCGCCGTAAATGGTGTTGCCCGCGACGATGTGGGCGCCATGGCCCGCAAGCTGCAAGAGGACGGAGGAAATGGCGCTCATCCCGCTAGCTGTGCAGTAGGCGGCTTCGGTGCCTTCAATGGCGGCCATTTGGCGACCGAGGACGTACACGGTTGGATTGAAGTGTCGTCCGTAGAGGTAGCAACCGCCGCTGGCAGGCCCGCGAAGCCCCTGGAAGATTTCCGGCAAGGTGTCGGCGGCCATCACCGTGAAGGTGGTGCTGGTCTCGACGGACATGTTGACGCCGCCATGCTCGCCGAATTCGTGCCGCAAGTCGGCCAATGATTCGATCGGATCTGGAGTCTTCATGACGTGCCTACCTGTTCAAGCCTAGAGTGTCGGAGGGCTGAGCCGACAGTATCCAGGCCGTGACCAGCTCGCCTTCAGGGAATATCATGCTGCTCTTAGCACTACATTAAGATTATTCTGCGATCTGGTTTGTTGCAACCGAATTATATTCGGATATGATCGCGATTCGTCATGCTTGACCGAATCGATAGCGAAATCTTGGCCTTGCTCCAGAAGAATGCCCGTCTGAGCAACAAGGAATTGGCTACGTCGATTGGGCTTGCCCCTTCCACTTGCCTCGAGCGGGTTAAACGACTGCGTGATGAAGGGGTGCTGGCCGGCGATCATGCCGAGGTCAATCCTGAATCGCTGGGCATCGGACTCCAGGCCATGGTGGCCGTCCGCTTGCAGCAGCATTCCAGGGAGGTCTTCGAAAGCTTCAATTCCCATGCGCTTGGGCTGCCGGGAGTCATCGCGGTGTACCATCTTGCCGGGGCAAATGATTTCCTGGTTCACGTGGCCATCCGAGATGCCGACCACTTGCGGGCCATGGTGCTGGACGACTTCACCACCCGCCCCGAGGTTGAGCACTTGGAGACGGCCCTCATTTTTGGCTATCAGCGTAACGCCGTCCTCCCGAACTACAGGCGCCCTGCTTGAGACGATCATCTCAGCCCTCATGACCACGCATAGCAGTTGGTGTTTGCGTCGCTCGATGGAGACGGCGGCGTTCGTTAGAATGACGAGGGGTTAAGCCGACGCCCGAAAGGGCAGACGCTGCTTAGGACCGGGCACTACCAATTGAATTCCACCGACTGGAGGAGGTCGATCATTGGCTACTTGGGTGCTGCGTGCGACGATCATCGCGGGATGTGCGACCGCTCTGGCGGGCTGCAGCCTTGGAGGCCAGCCCGGGGCGTTGGAGCAGTTTGGTTCTACCTCGTGGGGGTGGCAAGCCCGTTCTCGGAACTATGTTATGCGGGATGGGAGAGGCAGAGCTAATCCGCCTGCGACTTGGTTTTGGCTTGCTGGTGACAATTCCTCGGCCATCCTCAAGAAGTCACTCTACCTCTCGGCTGGGTTGGCAGCACTTGCAGATGAGCTTGACGATCAAGAAGACCCCCCGGGGGCTGGCGCGAGTGCCACGAAGAGACACCGATCTGGTCCTCTCCCGGGATTTTGGGGTACGGTGCGCCGCGATGTCGAAGAAATGCCCAGCCAATTGTGGGAAGACGGCAAGGCTGTCTATACGTCTCCTGAAAAGCTAGTCGTGTTCGGATTGACTTACGGCGGTTCGCTGGCTGTGCAGCAATCAGGGGTTGACGACACGGTAGAGGATCATTTTTCAGGGCACCGGACGTTCAAGAACAACTGGCGGGACGGTTTCGCGGCAGTTGGCAACCCCGGGACGCACTTCGGTTTGGCAGGCCTATGGTATCTGATCGGCCAGCAGAAGATGGACGAGAAGACCTACGAAGTCGGCAAAACACTATTTAGCGCCTTGGCTATCAACGGTTTAACCACCATGGCGGGCCAAGCGGCCAGTTGGGACCGTTCGCCCAATGGTGAGTGGGGCACGTTTCCCAGCGGCCATACTTCGAGCAGTTTCACGTTTGCGTCGGTGATGCATGAAGCCTACGGACCGTGGGTCGGCGCGCCGCTGTATGCATTGAGCGCGTTGGTCGGTTACGAACGCCTTGAAAGTGGTGAACATTACCTGTCGGACGTGATCATGGGCGCCGTGATGGGGCTGGTCATCGGGCACACTGTTGCGGGCGAACATAAATTGGAATTCCTCGGCGGGCGAATTGCTCCCTTTGTTGATCCTTACACGCAAACGAGTGGATTGGCCTGGGTGAAGTCGTTCAAGTAGCGCCGGATGATACACAATCTCTATCGAGTCTATGGACGAAGGAAAGACAGGAGCAGAATGAAGATCGCTCGCTTTGAAGATGACCAAGGAAACGTTTGCCTGGGTGAGCCGACGGCCGATGGCCTCGCTCGCCTGATCGAAGGCGATCTGTTCGGACCCAAACAGGTGACCGATGTCGAGGTCAAGATCACCCGCCTGATGCCGCCGGTGAAGCCGCCCAACATCTTTGGCATCGGGTTGAACTACCAGGCCCATGCAGCCGAGGGAGGCCGCAAAGTGCCCGATGAGCCGCTGGTTTTTCTCAAGGCGACCAGTTCGCTCCTGGCTGCGGGTGATCCAATCTGCCTGCCGCCATCAGCGCCGGATGAAGTCGATCTTGAGGCTGAACTGGGCATCGTTATCGGGCGGACAGCCAAGCGCGTGTCCAAGACGAACGCCCTGGATTTTTGCCTGGGTTACACCTGCGTCAACGACGTGAGCGCCCGAGATTGCCAAAAGCGACGCGACAAGCAATGGAGTCGGGCCAAGGGGTTCGACACATTTTGCCCAGTAGGGCCTTGGCTGGTGACAGCCGATGCTTTCGATCCGTCAGAGGCAGGTGTCGAATCCGACCTGAACGGCCAATCCATGCAGCGAGGCAATACCCGGGACATGATCTTCGATTGTGCCACGTTAATCAGTTATTTATCCCACCAATTTACCCTGCTTCCGGGAACTCTGATCTGTACCGGGACCCCGGCCGGGGTCGGCTTCGCCCGTGTACCGCCGATTTTTCTCAAATCCGGCGATCAGGTGGAGATTCGGGTCGAGGGAATTGGCACATTGGCCAATCCGGTGATTGCGGGATGAATTCCCGGCTGCGTTGACGGCCTCTTGGGCGACCCTTATAAAACCCTGGCGTGATGCGGCACGTTGCCGTTGAGCCCTGGCCTTCCGAGCGTGTTTTGTTCCCCGCGATCTGACTTGCGCGGACTTGTCGGCCGACTACCGTTGAATCCCGGAGTGATCGAAAGATGAAGGTACGCTGCACTGTTTTCTCGTTTGGGCTTGGTTTACGAATCGTCAACGCCTTGGCTTTGACCTGTCTGCTGATGCCATCAGGTTGCGCAACATCGACCGGCGGCAGCGGCAGCACTGGATCAACCGGCGATACTACCGATGGAACGGACGGAGAAGGATCCGCCGAAGTGACCGGTCTACAAACTGACCGGGCTATCTCGGGCAGCCAGGATCTCACCATCATCTATGTGGTGCCAACGACGGCTACCTCGGTTTCAGCCTTCTATGTTCCGGAAGATCAAAGCAGCGATCCAGCTGCCCGAGTCACCTTGGCCACCAATTTGTTGCCGGGCACCAGCAGCTTCACCTTCAATACGATCATGATTCCCCGGGGAACATATCGCATCGGCCTGCAATATGTGGACGAGAACGGGCAGACTCAGTCAGTCCTCAGTGTTGGCCGGCTCATCATCGAAGGTACGCCTTCGCCGCAGTTCTTCGAGCCGAGCGCCGACACCGTGGTTGAGTCGGGCGACTCGGTCACCATCGTGGCTGACCTGGGCGATCCCGAGGCGGAGGTAGCCTGGCGGGTCTTCTTCATTGCCCAAGAAGGTGCACCTGATCCCGTCACGTTGAGCGGCGCATCGCTGGCCCAGTTGGGTAACGAACTAGAAACAGGCACGGGCAATGCGGTCAATTTTGATTGGACCACGACCAACGTCGCCTTTGGAACTTACCTGCTAGGGATTTCAGCCACCGATACTGGTTTCACGGTGTCTGAGACCGCCCTGGCCGGCGACGGAATCAAGATTGTCACCCTATATAGCACGTTCGCTGTAGAGGTCGTCGAAGTGGGATCAGCCGGCGGCGACGATCCCTTGGCACCTACCGTGGTGGTGTCTGCACCTGCCGGCAACCTATCCATCTTTGGCTCTGATACAGTCAACGTACAGTTTGTGGCTGAAATCAAGGAAGGGCAGGGCAATCAAGACGACGTTCAGGTCTTCTACGACAACGATAGCAGCTTTGCCAATGGATTCAGCGGAGTCCTGGTTTCGGGCTTGTCCACTTCAGATACCTCAGCCTCCTTCGACAGCAATGCCCTGGGTTCGGGCACCTTCCGCATAGGGGTTAGCGTTGACGACGGCGTCAATAATATTGCGGCAGCCTATGCCGCCGGTTCAGTTTCTGTTGAGACGACGCCGACTCTTGAAATGACCAAACCCGCCAGTGGGTTGGTGGTTCGACCCAGCGATCCGGTGACCATCGAATGGACTACGAACGTCCCAGCTTCGGCCGCCCAGACCATCGTACGGGCCTTGCGCAGCGGCGAAACCACTCCGCTGGACATCACTCCGGTCGGGCTGGATGGAACCTCCTTCGACTGGACTCCGGCCGTCAATCCAGGCACTTACAGCCTATCGGTCACCCTGGTATTCAATGACTCGACTATTGCAGATCTAACCGCGTCGGCCGCTGGTACGGTTCGGGTGTCAACGGCCCCGCGGGTTTTGTGGGTGGGGTGCTTCGGGGATAACCCACCGAGCGTCTGCCCGGCGGTGGAAGAACCTACCGGTGTGATTTTTGAGGGCATCCAGGTCGAGGATAATCTGGGAGCCGCCTTTGCCGAAGCGGGGGACATGAATGGTGACGGGTCGGACGACATCTTGATGACAGCCCGCTACGGCAAGCCCTTCTTTGCCAATCCTGGTGGAATCGGACATGGCGAAGCCTATCTGGTCTACGGCAATTCTCAGCGTCTCGGCGGCGAGCTCAATGTGAACTCAGTGGGCACAACTTCCTTAAGCGGGGTTACCTTCGCCGGCATCCGTACGCCAGAAGCCAATACCGTCACCGATGGTCTGAGTGATGTAGCCGCCATACCCGATGTCGATGGCGATGGCAGTAAGGAGTTGGTTTTCGGGTTCCCCAACGTGCTTTCCAGGGGGCACAACATCAATTCGGGACAGAACGGCGTGGTGAATCCCCTCAGCATCCCCACCCTGGAGCGGGAAGATCAATTCCGCCGTGGCGGGATCGTCATCGTCAGCAGCATGAATTCGTCCATCGCGACCCCAAGCACTGGGAATTCGGTGATGAATCTGGACTTGGTGGGGCAGGGCTTCGAGGTGACTGTTGTTGGTCCAATTGTGGACGGCATGGATGGGGAAACAGCCACCAACCTCACAGGCAACATAGTGTCGGACGATGACGTCGATCGCTTTGGGGGTGGTGGCGATAACCCAGGCGAACCTTTCTACGTGGATAACGTGGCTTTCGATCCGATGGAGGGTTTGGGAAGCCGCTGCTCGGGCAATTGCGTGGATTCTCAAAGCGGCGAAGGAGTGGATTCAAACAACACGTTCAACTTTGGATTCTCCAGAGCGCTGGCCCGTGATTATTTCTCCACCTATGTGTGGAATGCAGGTCTGATCTTTGAGCCGGCACAGCCATTCCGCGTGGATGGGCAAATCAGTGGCTGTGTCAACACCAATGGCTTTGAGTACGCCTATTGTCTCCCTTTTCCGCCTGTTTGTGAGCCGACTTCACCGGGGTTACTTGGAGCTTCGGATGCCCTGGCGATGACGGAGCCAACCCTCGGGAGGGGAACGCAACACCCGGTTTTCACGCGTCGCTCGGGCTTCTATCCGCCCTTCAGCAGTGTGACCGAATTGAACGAGGCCGTTGAGCCGCTAGGTGCCCGAATCCTCGGTGTAGGGAAGGATGACCAGTTTGGCTCTACGCTCACGATTAGCAGCGTAGGCAGCGGCAAGTTCGGAGACTTCGGCAGTCTCATCGTTTCGGCGCCGGCGCGGACGGCCAACGGAATCCTGTTGGGGCCAAACGCGGGGACCGAACCAACGGTGGATGGCGGCGAGATTAACGGCCTGGGGTCTTCGGTGAATGTAGACTCTGGCGTTGCCTATCTCTTCGACCTGCGTAGTCTGTGGACTTCGTTCCGCGATGAAAATGACAACAACCAAACCAAGTATCCACCCAAGCCGCATCAGTACATCGTCGGCGAGGCGAGTCACTGCGGGGGTTTTCTTCCCAGGATCGATAACGTGGAAGTCACCCGCATTGCCGGAGCGTCGAGCGAGAAGATTCGCAACATCGAAGGGATCGAGGATTTCAACGGCGACAGCCGGGATGATTTTGCCGTTGGAACCCCCGAGACCGCACGCCTCTACATTGCCTTCCGGCGAAACCCCGCCAGTGAAGGGGATTTTGTACTTGAAAAACTTGGGTTGGCTACGTCGGACAGCGAGCGGCTATCTGGCGCATTGATCACCGGGGCAGCCTCCTCTGAATTCGCGGCCAGCCTGGCGACCGGTATCGACTTGAATGGTGACGATGAGTCTGACTTGATCGTCGGCGCCCCCAAAGCGAGTGCCAGCGCAGGCGAAGTCTTCGTTATCTTCTCTAGCCCTGATCTGGTCACTCCGGTAAATGGCGTGGATATCGAGACGCTGATTGACCAGGGCCGAGCCGCTCGCATCAGCGGTCGGACTGACGAGCAAGGCCTGTTCGGTTTCAATGTCGCCAACGCGGGAGACATCGATGGGGACGGCAAGGATGACCTTTTGGTCGCCGCCCCGGCTGCTTCGCCGCGGTACGACTCCGATGGCGACGATACGCTGGATTCGTTTGGCCTGGACATCAATGGTGACGGCACTCAGGACGACCTAACAGGCCCATTCGGCGTTCCCGATGGCGAGCAATCCGCCGAAGATGGGCTTCCAGCCGCGGGTCTGGTCTATGTGATCTGGGGGTCAAACATCGTCAGCGGCAACACGAATATCTCCGAGTTGGGATCCAGCACGCTGGACGGTGCCATCATCGTCGGACGCCGCGGTGCAGACTTCATGGGCGGCGGCGATGCCGGCGACGTCTCCATGGGTGGCATCACTGGCAAGTTGGATCGCGGGCGATCTGCCGGGTTGGCTGCTGCCGGCGACTTCGACAACGACGGGATGGCCGACCTGCTGATCGGATCGATCTTGGCTTCGCCGCGAATCGACCCCCTCACCGGAGAAAGTACTACCCACGGTGGTGAAGCCTACTTGATTTACGGATTCGGGAAATAAGTTTTTGCCTCTGCGGTTCCTTTTTTGAAGACCGGTTTTGGCGGCGCAGTCATTTGAAAATCGACCGACGGGGCGGACTGTCCATCGAGGGCAACCCGCCCCGTTGCATATTATCGTCCGCAGTGCGATGGCGTCCCTTGCGTGCGTGTTATCGGGAGTTGCAGTTGAAGTGTTTCCTGGGCTTTGAGGTGCGAAGCGCCGTCCTGGTCGGTTGACAGACACTCCTAGCCAGCAATACGATTGACGTGTGGGGCCGGTGTGGGTTTCTGGTTCCCGTCAATTGGGTGTTGATGAACGGATTTGGGCAAAATAGAGAGGTTCTCACGCGGCTACGCTGATCGTGTCCTGATTCCGCCGCCGCCTCGGCGACTGGGCACGAAGCTCAGACTACTTTAGCGCAGTCCCCATTTTAGAATCGTCCAGCCAGATCGACCTGAGAGCGTAAGGAAGCGAGTATCCAGCCATGTGGAACACATCGATGAATTCAAACGGCAACCGGGCACACATCTTGAGGGTACTGTTGGCGGCTGCGACTGCTTTCTCTGTGGCGCCCCAGCTCTCCTATGCCGACCAAGATCCAATCGCCAGCTTTACAGCCAGCGAAACGGAGGGGTTTGCTCCGTTGACCGTGGACTTCACCTCGACATCGAGCGACCCGGATGGTGACAACCTGAATTTGTTCTGGTCTTTCGGGGACGGTGCAACGGCTAGCGGTTCAGAGGTCAGCCACACCTTCGAAGAGGGCGGGGTGTTCACCGTGAGCCTTACAGCCACGGATTCGGGTGGTTTGTCGGACCGCGCCTCAACGATCATCGTGGTCAGCGAGCGGCCTAATCGTGACCCGGTCGCCAGAATCGCCACCTTCCCAGCTCAATTCTTCACACCGGATGAGTTCACCTTCGACGGTGGTCTGTCAAGTGATCCAGATGGCGATGGTTTGGCCTTTGCCTGGGACATTATTTTCGATGGGACGGCTATTCCATTTGACCCGATCCTGAGCGGCGCCCAGCTCCTGGTCAACTTCAGCGGTTCGGATCTCGATTGTAGCTTCATCGCCGGCCCATGCCTGACGCCGGGGACCTACACAATCCAGGTCATTGCCGACGATGGCTTTGGCGGTACCAGCACGAGTGCTGCGACATCCTTGACGGTCGTGGGAGGCTCTGAAGCACCGGTAGTTGACGATACGACGGCTGGAAACGAAGTGCCGCAAGAGCAGGCGCTGACTGGATCAGCCAGCGTGGTGAGCAACGGCCTTTGCGGAATCGGCATACTCTTGCCAATGCTGGGCCTTGGTTTGACCGTGACGGCATGGAGGATTCGCCGGCGGCAACAGTAGGCGTTAGGCATGCCGGCCTCGGCTGAGTACCCTGACAGACCCCCAAACCGATGTTTTCAACAGAGCCTTGGCCTGGGATCGTTCCTAGCCAAGGCTCCTCATTTACTGGATGCACTGTTTCGGGTATCACTCTGAGTTATGGAGCCATGGGCTGACCAAGCAGGCAGAACCCCGCCACTCCCTCAGCCGAGGCTGACAGGGGCGGTACGGCGGTGCGCCTTGGTCTCTGTGACCCTCATGTTGTCATGCGGCCAAGCAGTCCGCTCCAAGCGGGTGGCCCAAACGCGGTGCCGCCCAGTTGTCTGGGTTCGGCTTCCCGACTACAGCCCAGGGGCTACTTCGCCCGCCAGTTCAGACGCTCCGCCTCCTCGCCAGGGCACGGTCGTTCAGCACGGCAGTGGCGGTATGGCTGCCGCAGCCGTTCTTGTCACCCAAACCCGGCTGGTGAATCTCTCCCGGCTTGGTAGCCTGCAAGGGCCTTAGCACAGGCTTACCCCACGCGTAGCCAATCGTTCTTCACCGGTGCTGGCCCTTATTCCAACCTACATGAGATCTGATCAATGGTCATAATTGACAAATTTAGCGATATCTTCAAATCGATTAGTCGAATCTTCAGGCGCATTGTCGGAACACGCAACGAGCGGATGATCAAGAAACTCCGCCCAGTGGCCAATGCCGTCGATGGGGCTGAAGGCGATTACAGTCACCTCACCGACGAGCAGTTACTCGAAGAAGCCAACCGCTTCGGCGAGAAGATTCTTCCCCTGGTCACTGAATTCGAGGCACCCTACCGAAAGCTCTCTCGCGAGCAAAACCGCGAACGGTTCAAAGAGCACCGCAAGGGAGTTGAAAAACTCGACCAGCGGATTGCGGATGAGTTTTTCACCGAAGCGAGCGCGCTGGTTCGAGAAGCTTCTCGCAGGGCACAGAACCACCGTCACTTCCATTGTCAGATTATTGGCGGGCGCGTGCTTTACGACGGCGTCATCGCCGAAATGAAAACCGGGGAAGGCAAGACTATCGTCTGCCATGTGGCAGCCTTCCTCAAGGTATTGCAGGGCAAGCACGTTCACATTCTGACGGCCAACGATTATCTGGTGAAGCGTGATGCCGAGTTCGCTGAGCCCATTTTCGCGATGCTGGGCATGAGTGTGGGGCACATCCAATCCCAAATGGACCCCGGCGGTCGCGAAGGCACGCGCAAGGCTGCCTACCAATGCGACATCACCTACGGCACCAACAGCGAATTTGGCTTCGACTACTTGCGGGACAACATGAAGCAGTCGCTGGCTGAACAGGTGCAAAGTACGCGGGACTACGCGATTATCGACGAAGTGGATTCGATCCTGATTGACGAAGCCCGAACCCCCCTGATCATCTCCGGGCCTGCCGATGATGATGTGACTCGCTACCCGCGGGCGGACAAAGTGGCGGCTGATATGGTCCGCGAGCAGTCCAAGTGGGATCGAAGGCTGCCTGACTTGACGGCGCGATTCGATGGCGACACGCAGAATATCCAGAAGCTAGACGACGCCATGAGGATGCTTGGCTGGCGCGAGAAAGAGGGCGGCGGGAAGACGGCTGAAGTTGAAGATGGTGCAGAAGCCGAAGAAGCAGCCGTGCTTGGCGCGCTTGGGCCTGACTTCTTAACCGATGACCATGCCGACGCCTTGCGCATGTACGACGAGATCGTGCTTGGAACACCCAATGACAAGTCATACCGCCGCCTGTTCATTGTGCAGAAGGACCGCAAGCAGGTTGGCATTACCCACGACGGCGTTACTTTCGCCCAGGAGGCGCTGGGCATCGGCAGTCTGTATGCCGGCGCTAACGTGCAATGGCCTCACCTGATTGAAAACGCGCTGCGGGCACACAAGGTTTATCAACGCGATAAGGACTACGTTGTGCAAGACGGGACGGTTGTGATCGTCGATCCGTTTACGGGTCGACTCATGCCGGGGCGGCAGTGGTCTGACGGCCTCCACCAGGCCTGTGAAGCTCGAGAAGGGGTCCGCATCAAGCAGGAAACCCAGACGTTGGCGACGATCACCGTCCAGAACTATGCCCACCTCTACGACAAGATTGCCGGCATGACCGGTACAGCCGCTACCGAAGCCAGCGAATTCATGAAGATCTACGGCCTCGACGTCATCGAAGTGCCCACCAACCGTCCGGTGAACCGTATGGACTACAACGACAAGGTCATGCGCGACATCGACGAAAAGTACAAGGCGATTGTTGAAGAGATCCACGAGGTCCGCCGGCGAGGTCGCCCGGCCGATCCGTTTGTGATCGCCGATTGTCTTGCTGCCTTGCGCCCGGTGCATAAGAAGCTCAACAGAGACACAGATCGCATCGACGCAGCCTTGGCTTCGTTCAATAGCGCTGAAATCGGCGACCAGAAGGTGATCGATTTCATGCTTGAGGTGTACGACGAGCAGATGGGCGACCTTGCCACCGGGCGACCGGTCTTGGTAGGTACGACCAGCGTCGAAAACTCTGAGAAGCTAGGCCGCATGCTTGATCGAACCTACGGTATCGAACACGAAGTGCTCAATGCGAAGAATCACACCCGCGAGGCGGAGATCATCACCAAGGCGGGATTTAGAACAGTTTCCAGCAGAGGAGGCAAGAAGCCGCTGGGTAACGTGACCATTGCCACCAACATGGCTGGTCGTGGAACGGACATCAAGCTGGAGCAGGGCGTTGTATTTCCGACCTGCAAAGTAACCGCAGATGAGAGCAGCACCGCAGGTTCCTCGAACGACAGCAGCGTCTCCCTCCCGGTCATCGGGACCGAACTCTATCCACCAGGCAGCACCAAGTGCTGCATCCTCTGCGACGAATACGATCCATCAACCAACTGTGCTCATTGCTTCAAGCCGAAACTGGACCCGCGCTTCCCCGAGCTTGGCCGAAAGGTCTGCCCGATCAGTGTACCGTGCGGGTTGCACATCATCGGAACGGAGCGGCATGAGTCACGGCGGATCGACAATCAGCTCCGAGGCCGGGCTGGACGACAGGGTGATCCGGGTAGCTCGCGGTTCTTCCTATCCCTGGAAGATGACCTGTTGAAGCTATTCATGCCCGACTGGATGCTCAAGATGCTGGACAAGCACGGGTTTGAAGCCAGCGGACAGGCGTTGGAGATGAAGCAGCTTACCAAGGGGATCGAGAAGGCCCAGCGTAAAGTCGAAGAGCGCAACTTTGCCACCCGAAAAAGCTTGCTGGAATGGGATGAACCCATGGACTACCAGCGCAAGGCCTTCTATGACGCCAGACAAGATGTATTGGAAAGCCCTGACCTGCGAGATCGAATTCTGAACATGATCGATCAAGGCATTGAAGAGGCTGCTGGGCGTTTCCTAGCCAGGGATTACCCCGCCCAGTGCATTGCGGACTGGTGCCGGGACGAACTGTCTCTGGAGGTCGATGCAGACGAATTCGAGCGCACCGGCCCCGATCAATTGCAGAACCGCATCCGGCAATTGGCCAATGACGAGGCCAGAGATACCATTCGACGATCCATCGGCGAATACATCGATGAAGCACAGCCAAGCGAAAGCTGGGATATCGGGGGTGTACAGGGTTGGGCTCAACGATCATTCAAAGCCTCTATCAGCAAGAACCAACTTCGGCAGATGGATGCCGACGAGATCATGGAATTGCTATTCGAGGTGGCGGCTGATTTCTTTGACCGGGCACCATTAGAGGCTGTGGTTAAGTTGGCCGAACCCGAGTATCCCTACACGGCATTGGCATCTTGGGCGCGGAAGCAATTTGACGTTGAGATCGAAACCTCTGAGCTGGTCAATGCATCCAAAGAGGAAGTCACCGAAAAACTTCGTTCAGACGTTCAGCAAAAATACCGTCGCCGAGAAATCGCCTATCCGATCGAATACACCATCGCCCGAACCTTGGCGATCGCCGGCCAAGATCCCGGCCAGGTGGTCGCATACCTGATCGCCTGGGCCAATGCAAAATTTGCTCTGAATTGGCAGCCCGAAGATCTGGTCGGCAAAGACATCCAGCAGGTACACGACGAGCTGCTCAAGATCAATGAAGCCTACTTCGAGGAAGGCAAACTCGAAGAGGAGATTGACCAGGCGATGTCCAAGCACGCCGGGCAAGCCCTGGTCGAGTGGGCGGCGGGTCGATTCGGACCTGCTTGGAATGAACAACGCTTCATGGCGGCCGAAGAAGACCAGCGGCGAGACCTACTCATCGATGTTGGCCAGCGCATGCTCCGCTGGGAGTTGGCCATGCTTGAACAGCGTGTGGTTCTGCAGCTATACGACCAGTCATGGAAGGACCACCTCTTGGAGATGGACAGGCTTGAGTTGGCTATCAAGCATCGCCCGCTCGCCGGCGATCAGACCCATCCGCAGAGCCAGTTTGCCATCGAAGGTCGCGATCTATTCAATCAGATGTGGGAGCGGTTGCGCGAACGCATCGTGGGCGTGATCCTCAAGCTCCACGCTGGTCCTGCCCGGGACGCTGAAGCAGCACCGCAGGAGCGGCAAATGACGCTCAAACATGCAGACGCAACTAATGCTGGGTTCAGCGGCGCCTCAGCCGACCAAGAGGCTGCCATGAAGGCCCAAGGCGCCCCTAAGAAGGCGGAGACCATTCGACGCGACCAACCGAAGGTCCGAAGAAACGATCCTTGCCCATGCGGCAGCGGTAAGAAATACAAACAATGTTGCGGCAAGAATGCAGCGGCTTGATCTGCTTCTGCTCTGCAGAATGGCCGGCGATTGCCTTCGATAAGCTGTTCTATCGGAAGGGGCATTCCCACCGAGCGATAACGCGCATCCCCTGCCAACTTGAGGCCCCAATTGTGCCTGGACTTTCCTCTCTGTCGTTCTAGCATCTTGAGCTAGTTGCGGCTGCCTGGGGCTGTGTTATGTGGAACTAGGCGGCCATCCTTTCATCCCCACTCACTAAATTGCGATTGGAATTGGCTCGACCACGCCGTCTTGGTCGCCGATCAAAAACTTTGTCTCATCTGCAAAATGCCGAAGAGGGAGACGAACAATGCTGGTGCGCAGAACAAAGAGTAGCGGTCGGGTGAACCGACGGGGAGTGGTTGCCGCCCAGGTGATCATCATGGGTGGGGTAATTATGGGCTTTGCTGCCTTGGCCGTCGATGTAGGCGCCATGTACAACGCCAAGGCCGAGCTTCAAAACGCCGCGGATGCTGCCGCATTGGCCGCAGCGGCGAGGTTGGGTACCTATTCGGATGGCGATCCTCTTCTTGCTGCATCCTCAACCGCCGTGGAATTTGCTGCCAAGAATACAGTATTCGGCAAATCAATTACCCTTGATGCGGCTGCGGACATCGAGTTTGGCCGAGCGGTTTTTGACAATGGATCCAATAACTATACGTTCACGCCAACTACTGTCTTTCCCGATGCTGTTCGAGTTCTAGCACGACGAACGTCGGATTCTCCTGATGGCCCACTGCCTCTGTATTTCGCCGGAATTTTTGGCAAGAGCAGCTCGGACATTTCGGCTGAGGCAATTGCCATGATGGTGCCGCGCGACATCGCCATCGTGGCGGACCTCTCGGCGTCTCATAATGACGACAGCGAGCTTCGCCAATATGATCGGACTGACATCAATTTGTTTGAGGTATGGGACAGCTTCCCCGGCGGGATCGATGACTCGCCGGCGCTTTGGAATGGCTTGGGTTACTCATCAGGGGATGCCCAGGCGGCAGGGCCGGCATGGGGCTATATGCAACGCATGGGGTTCGGCACCGAGGCCATCAATTCGGGTTACTCGCCCAGTTCAGACTCAGGATTGCTTCACCTGCCGTATGGCCAGGATTGGAACAACGCCAACCTGGAGGGATACCTGGCGAGTTTTCAAGCCCAAGGGTATAGCCAAACCGAAATCAATGCGATCATGAGCAAGGATTACGACGGCGGCGGAGGCTGGAAATACCGCACAGCCGTTGCCCTGGGCCTAGCTCAGTGGAACAGCGGAATCTCTGGAGGCCTGTGGCAGAAACAAGGTCTGTCGCCGAGCGACGCTGGCAACGCCAACAGCCAGATAGGCAGCGGGGAGACCGAGTGGCTAGCTCGGTTCGGAGACCGCTCGATCTCGGAGTCAAGCAGCATCTTCCTGAACTACATAGACGGATACTCAAGCAGTACTTGGACTTCGATGTACAAGGCCAACACCGCCTTCCGCTATCGGTTTGGGGCAAAGACGTTTATCAACTACCTCATGGAGCGGCGGCCTTATCGCGACGAAACGCCTGAGTTTGCGAACACTCCGGCTCAGCCTATGCAGGCAGTCAAGGACTCGGTCGGCGAGATGATGCAGGTCATCGCAGATCAGGAAACCGGCGATCTGGTCTCCCTGGAAGTCTACGCCACTACCGGGCGGCATGAAATCGATCTAACTTCGGACTATTCATCTGTGGCGGATCGAATGACTGAACTACAGGCTGGCCACTATGACGTCTGGACGAACATGGGCGGCGGAATCGAAAAGGGTGTCGAAGAATTGACCGGGGCTCGGTCAAGGAGTGCTGCCCGCAAAGTGATGATTGTCCTGACCGACGGCAAAGCCAATGTCAATTCAAGCGGCGGGACAGGCGACTACACGAACGGCCCAATTTATGCCGTCGATGCAGCGAGGGTAGCCGCCATCGAAGGCATCCAGATTTTTGCGGTGAGCGTCGGAGTTGATGCGGACACTAGTGTCATGGATGAGATTGCGACGGTTGGTGGCGGCCTCCACTTTCACGCCGAAGGATCAATTGATGAGTACAGCGAGCAGCTTGCGGAGATCTTCGCCATCCTAGGTGGTAAGAGACCTATCGCGTTGATCAAATAGCCGCAGAGAAAGATTGATTGGCCTATGCCGGCCAACCAATCGATACTCAATCAACCAGCTATGCCAGCCTGGACCTCCTAGGGCCAGGCTGGTTTCGTTCCTACTGACCGGGCATGGATCGCTCGGCTGAGCGGCCAATCTGCCGATTGCCTGCGACGATCATTCCTGGCGGTTCTATGACCGTCTCGCACGGCGGACGGTTACGGCTTCAAGGTCCCATAGGCCCTGCACATCTATGAATCGATGCTAAATCTCAATTTCCTGTCGGATTTAGCACTCAAGCATATCGTAGCGTTAGTAAAGACGCATGGGGGGAGAACTAGGTAGAACAGAATGGCCGCCTATATCTGCTCGCGGTGCTTCCACGGAATGGTCATCGGTGAGCACCCTTGATCTTTCCATTGGTCTTGCGAGTTCGAGTGCTGTGAAGGGAGAATAATGATGTGGTCAGCGAGAAGGAAAGAACGTGGTACTGGGAAGAGAAAAGGATTTGTTGCAGCCCAAGTGATTGTCTCCGGCGTGGTGATCATGGGCTTTGCGGCGTTATCCATTGATGTAGGAGCCATGTATAACGCCAAGGCTGAGCTTCAGCGCACGGCGGATGCTGCTGCATTGGCGGCTGCTGCGAGCTTGAGCGATTACTCGCAGGGCGATCCGCTTCAGACTGCGACCGAGACGGCCTTGGAGTACGCGGCCAAGAACACGATTTTGGGCGAGTCGGTGGCCCTGGATCCCAACGTGGACATCCAATTTGGTCGGGCGAATTTCGACGACGTTTCGAACACCTACACCTTCACGCCATCGAACATAGTTCCCGACGCCATACGAATCCAAGTTCGGCGAACTGCGGATTCTCCAAATGGCGCCCTGCCGCTCTATTTTGCCGGAGTTCTTGGTAAGAGCTATACGGACATCTCGGCAGAGGCCATCGCCATCATGGTGCCGCGTGATATTGCCATCGTGGCGGACCTTTCCGGGTCACACAACGATGACAGCGAGCTTCGTCACTACGCCGATACGGACATCAATATGTTTGAGGTGTGGGACGATTTCCCCGGTGGGATCGATGATTCTCCGGCGCTCTGGAATGGGCTTGGCTACTCTGAGGGCGATCCGCAAGCGGCAGGGCCGGCCTGGGGCTACATGCAGCATATGGGCTTTGGGACCGAGACCATCAATGGTGGCTACTCGCCAGCCTCTGATGCCGGTCTCGTGAAACTCTCATACAACCAGGATTGGAACAACGCCAGCGTGGAATCGTACCTATCCAGCTTCCAAGCCCAAGGATACAGCCAGAACGAAATCAACGCGATAATGAGTAAGAGTTATGATAGTAGTGGTGCGTGGCAGTATCGCACGTCCGTCGCGCTGGGTTTGGCCCGTTGGGACAGCGGCATACCGGGAGGGTTGTGGGAGAAACTGGGCATACCGCCCGGCGATGCCGGCAACGGCAACGGCTGGGTTGGCAGCAGCGAAACTGAGTGGGCGGTTCCCTTTGGCGATCGCTCGCTTTCGGAATCTCGCAGCATCTTCCTTGACTACATTAATGGATACGCGAACAAGACCTGGACTCAGATGTACAATGCCAATTCGGATTTTCGATATCGTTTCGGCGCAAAGACGTTCATGAACTATCTGATGGAACGCCGCCCATACGCGGACGACACGCCTGAGTTTGCCAATGCCCAGGCTCAGCCAATGCAAGCGGTCAAAGATTCAGTGGCTCAAATGATCAATGTCATTACCGATCTGGAGACGGATGATCTGGTGTCCCTTGAAATCTATGGGACGACGGCCCGGCACGAGGTCGATCTCACCACGGATTATGCCTCCATCGCTGATCGCCTAAACGAGCTTCAGGCAGCCAACTATGACAGTTGGACGAACATGGGCGGCGGAATCGAAAAGGGTATGGAAGAACTGACCGGCACCCGTGCCCGCGGTGCCTCGCGCAAGGTGATGATCGTGCTAACCGACGGCAAGGCCAATGTGAATGCCGACGGCAATACCGGCGATTACACCAACGGCCCGATCTATGCACTCAAGGAAGCACAACAGGCAGCCAACGCGGGGATCCAGATCTTCGCGGTAAGCGTTGGGGTTGATTCGGATTCGAGCCTTATGGAGGAGATCGCTGTGATTGGCGAGGGCGTCCACTTCCACGCTGAAGGTTCGATAGACCAATACAGCGCCCAGCTTGAGGAGATTTTCAACACGCTGGGCGGCAAGAGGCCTGTCGAGCTGATCAGGTAGCCCAATAGGCCGGTCGGATCACATGGCCCCCATGGCCTTCACGTACTTAAGATGAACACGCCCGTCCGGCTCTTGATGCCGGGCGGGCTGTCTTGTTGATATTCCGAAGGTTCCCCTCAATCGTTCTTGTTGCCTTCTTCGAACTGCCTGCGAACCAGATAATCCAAGGCGACAGCCATGCTTTTTCGGTAAGACATGGATCCCAACATCAAAGCCAAGGCGCCGCCGAACATCACTATCCGCATGAACCAGTCGGTGGGCTGCCAGATGAACCACATCATTCCGAAGAACAAGCCAGTAATTACGACCGTGCTAATGTACATGAAGCCGAAAGTGTCTCCGTCATTGGCTTCGTGTATGTGTTGGCACTTGGGGCAACGGTCATGCAGGCTGCACCATGATTCAAAGAGCGGCGATTGACCACAAGCAGGGCACACACGACCGATGGCCCGCTTGAAGATCGTGGAATAGTGCGCAGAACCAGGGGCCGTCACGACTCAACTCCGCGCTACAGCCAGGGCGATATCCAGCGACCTACCGAGCATCAAGGCAGGAAACGATGAATGCATTGCGATCATCTAGATTGGGCGATCTTGCAGAGCAGGTCACAGCCGGCTTCGATCTTCGCATCCGACAAGGCATAGCTGATGCGGAAGTGCGTATCGCGATCACTGAACACATTGCCCGGAATAACCAGGATGTTGTTCTTGATACCCTCTTCGACAAACGCGGTGCCGCTCTTGAACCCAGCCGGCGATTTGGGGTAGATGAAGAACCCTCCGCCGGGGCGAACGAATTCAAACACGCCCTCCAACTTGGAGAGGACCAGATCTCGCTTGCGGCGGTAGTTGGTAACTTGCTCTGATATGTCGCTGTTTAGCGCGGTGATGCAAGCCTCTTGAGCCATGTGCGGTGCGCAGACGAAGGTGTACTGTTGCAGCTTGGCCATTTCAGCGATTACCGCTTCAGGGCCTGCAGCATAACCCATGCGCCAGCCGGTCATACCGTAGCTCTTGCCAAAACCTCGCAGCAAGAGCGTTCGCTCTGGAGCGAAGGGAACGGGACTCGGCGCCGGTTCATCGTAGCAGAGCAGGTCGTAGATTTCGTCGCTGATGAGGAGCAGGTCATGCTTTCTAGCCAGCTCCGCCATGGCCTTCATGTCTTCTTTCGAAGCGATGATGCCGGTTGGGTTGGCTGGCGAATTGATCAGGATCGCTTTTGTCTTCGGGGTGATGGCTGACTCAAATCGATCGAGATGGAGGCGAAAGTCATCATAGATACTCACCTTGACTGGCTTGCCTCCAGCTAGATTAACCAGGTGTGGATAGGATACGAAGTGAGGATCTGCCATCAGCACTTCGTCGCCGGGATTCAGGCAAGCCATCATAGCTAAGACCAGCCCACCAGAGACGCCGCTGGTCACAAAGACCGAAGGCTCCCAATCCAACTCTGCCTTAAGCTTGGCCGAAATCGTCTTGCGTAATTCCGGCAGACCATGGGTAACGGTGTAGCCGTTCCTGCCCTCTTGGATGCATTTGATCGCGGCGGCTTTGATCGGTTCGGGCGTGTCGAAATCGGGCTGCCCCATGGACATGTCGATGGGGTTGGTCATCGAAGCCGCCAGATCGAAAATTCGTCGTATCCCAGACGAACCGATGCTGGCTACGCGCTCTGCCACAAACTGCTTGCCGGTCATGATTACCTCGTTGTATCTATTAGCTATGGCGGCGGTGCCCAACTGGTGCGGCCTCGCACCGTAGTCCTCGGATTCTCCGCAGACAGCAGTTAGGATAATCTCTACCCCACGGCTTGGCGAGTCCGACCCGCGACAGGCGCCACATTTTTGAAGGGACTCCTAGACGCGTTCGGGCTTATCGGCGACATTGTCTTGGCGGACTAGGCCTGCGTGCGGCCGCTCGGCTCTAGCCTGGGCGATGAGGAATCCATCGCAGATTGGTTGAACGCTTGACCACACAAACGCCATCAGCTTCCTCATTCGGTCCTCAACGGGGAGCAGCCGGCCGCGCACTGGGCGGGGCTGTCACTGCCTTGCTCTCACTGGTGGCCATTGGCCTGTGCCTGGAATACGGATTTGAAGAAGCACCCTTGCCCCTGGCGGTGCTGAATGTGATCGAATTTGCGGCCATCGCCCTGGTGGTCGTCAATCAAATCCACCTCTTTGTCGGCGCAAAGAACAAGTCAGCCAAAAGATCCCACGCCCTAAGCCTGGGGATGATCTTAGTCGGTGGACTGATCGTGTCAGCCGTGGCGGAATTCTCCAACCTGTCTTTGCTGCGGGCTACGACGATTAGCGCCGTCATTTTGAAGAGCATGCTGTTGATGCGTATCGGAATGGGCGTGATTCGTTTCAATCTGGAGGCATCGCGCAGCAGTCTACACCCCGCCCGCATGATGGTTCTTGGGTTTCTAGCCCTGATTGTTGTGGGCGGCATCCTCTTGTCACTGCCCAAGGCGATGACGCCCGAACATCGCCACGAGGAAGGGCCTTACGAAGCCAAGCGCATCCTCAACTGTTTCTTCACCGCTGCGAGTGCGACCTGTGTGACTGGCTTGGTTGTCTACGACACGGGATCCGACTTCACCCGCTTTGGCCAAGTCGTAATCCTGGGCCTGATTCAGATCGGCGGATTGGGCATCATGATGTTCGGCACCCTCATCGCACTGCTCGTGCGCCGGCATCTGTCCTTGCGGCAATCGCTGGCGCTGCAGGATGCGCTCAGCCATCAAACCATCGGCGAAGTTCGGCGAATGATGCTCTTTGTGCTGATCAGTACGTTTGTTATTGAGGGTATCGGTTCGCTGGTCATCTATCCGCTGTCGGCGACTCAGGCTAATTCGCTGGGCGGCCGTGTTTTCTACAGCCTTTTTCATTCGATCAGCGCCTTTTGCAATGCCGGATTCGCTCTGCACGGTGACAGCTTGGTGCGCCATCACGCAGCTTGGCCTCTGTATGTGGGCATGATGCCGCTCATCGTTCTTGGGGGCCTTGGTTTTCCGGTTCTTCATGACCTGCTCAGCCGAGCAGGTCGATGGTTGCGCCGCGTCTGGGCGGCTAAGTCAATGCGCCCCGATGGGGATGTCTTCGACCGGCAGCGCCATCCCCAGACCAAGGGGAATCGCTTCTCGTTGCATACGCGCCTGGTCTTGATTGCGTCGTCGGTGCTGATTGCAGGGCCTGCTCTGCTATTTCTGATTTTTGAATCGACGCCTGAGTGGCGTTCTCGATCGCAGATCGAGAACGCTAGCCTCATCGCCGAGGCAGAGGGTCAATCGTCGGTGATGATCGATCAACCGTTCCGGGCCCGCGTCGGTTCCTCGCTGTTTCTATCGGTGACCGCTCGTACTGCTGGGTTCAATTCGGTTTCGCTGGACGTGGATTCGATGTCGCCTGCCAGTCACTTCCTGCTTTGCTTGCTGATGTTCGTCGGTGGATCACCCGCATCGACTGCCGGTGGGGTCAAGACAGCTGCTGTGGCTGTGCTTGTGGTCGGCGTGTACAGCACGCTGCGGCGTCGTCCTCGCGTCGAGTGCTTTGGGCGGACCATTCCCACGGTCATCGTAGAAAGAGCAGCCGTCGTGGTCATGGTGATGTTTGCGGTGGTTTCGCTGGTGACGCTTTCTTTGTGCTACACCGAATCTGCGCCGCTGCAGCAGATCCTCTTTGAGGCTGTCTCTGCCTGCGGCACGGTTGGTCTTAGCACCGGGTTCACCGATGAATTGACAGTGGCTGGCCGACTCATCATCATCGCGGGCATGTTTGCCGGTCGATTAGGGCCGCTAACCGTTCTAGTGGCCCTGACCAACAGCCGATCATCGGCAAAGTACGAGTATCCAGAGGAATCACCGATCATCGGATAACGTGCCACACGGGATCCCCACCGTTTTGGAATCGGGGACTGATCGGGGCGCGATAGACCGATCGTTTGGAGGTCGAATTTCTGATGCAACGATTTGCAGTCATTGGCCTAGGCCGATTTGGGCAACAGCTGGCGCGATCACTGTCCTCGGATGGGTCGGACGTCATCGCTATCGACGCCTCAGCCAAGAGCGTTGATCAAGTTTGCGACGAGGTCGCCCTAGCCGTTTGCCTCGACGCGACCGATGAAGAAGCGCTCAAAGCACAAGGCGTCGCCGATGTCGATGCGGCTATTGTGGGCATCGGCGAGGATTTTGAGGCTACGATTCTGACCGTAGCAGCCCTGCGATCATTGGACGTCACTCCGATTTATGCCCGGGCTGAAACGGACATTCAGGCCCGCATCCTCACCCGGGTGGGCGCTACCGGCACAGTGAATCCCGAGCGCGAATCTGCACTCCGCTGGGCACATCGCCTATCCCTGCCCGATCTTCAGCAATACGTCGATCTGGGCGAGTCGCATGCCATGATATACACCGCAGCGCCGGGGTCGTTTCACAACAAGACTCTGGCGGAATTGGCCCTTCGGGAGAAATACGGCGTGAACTTGGTGGCCATCGAGCGCCGAGTTACCATCAAGACCAAATCGGAGGGCAGCTCCACGACCAAACCGGTGATTTCGGTCCCCACGGCTGCCACAGCCATCTTGCCCGACGACGTGCTGATTCTGGTGGGGTCGAATGAATCCTTGGCTAGTTTTGGCAAGTCGTAGCCCAATTTGACCTGTTCTAGCGGCCGATGCCGTTTGTCAATAGAATGTCTTTGCAGGCCCGAAGGTCAGTTGTCGCCATCCATGCGTCCGGCGGGCAAACTGATCCGGGCAGTTAATTTCTCCTACGGTGAGCCGCAACGGAGCATGTCATGAACGCAGCCATTAGGGCACGAAATCCCATCATCAAAACTAATCTTGTTGGCCTCGGTTTGATCAGCGCATGGGCTCTAGGGGCAGGTGGGCCGATGGAGGTCATCGCCGAGGATAACGCTGTCCTTTCATTCGACCTGCTGGGCAGTCTTAGGATCGACAAGGAAGATCCTGAGGGTGGACTGGACCTCGACAAGCTCGAACCGCCCGGTATTGAAGAGTACTTGAATGAAGTTGTGGAACTCCTGGAAATCAAGCTGAGTAAGGAGTTAGAATATTGCCAGGCGGCTGGCTTCATCCCCATCAAAGGCGAGAGCACCGGTGGCAGATTCGACGAGACGGTACTGAAGCTACTCCTGGGCTCAGCTGAGAAGGCCGGGTGCTCGCCGCGATCTAGACAACATGATCGGCCAAACAGTTTTGCCACGGCCGCCAACAAATGGCGCAAGTCGATCGACAGCATCATGGATCTAGCACAACTCAGTCCTGGTGAGAAGGAGATCAAGAAGCTCATCGACACCAACTATGACAGCGATCTTCTGGGCCCCGCGGATGCTGAATCGCTTTACCGACTGCGCAATCGCATGGGGGCCGAGGAGGAGTTAGCCGAAATGATCGGCGCGTTTTTTCTGGCGCCAGTCAAGGGCAAGGTCGAAGACCTTGAAGATGTTGAAGACTGGCGGTTGACCTCGCGCGGGTCTACCAAATTCGGACGAGAAATCAAAATCGCGGGAGAGTCCAGGACCATCGAAAACATCGTCAAGGAGACGATTCTTGTAGGCGACGATGGGACGTTCGACGGCGTGACCACTGATGAGAAGAGGCATAGCTTCGAGGGGTTCTTCCTCTATAGCCGGCAAGCGGTGGATCAGGATGACGTGACCACCACCGTGGTGATCGAGTCCGACGGTGAAGTCGCCGACCTAGCCCGCAAGGGCCACGACTTAGCGGCGGACTACGCTAGGGTCCGCACATTCCGCATGAAGGCAATGCAGAGAACATCCCTTCAATATGTCGATCCAGAGATCACCGCGGAGAGCCTTTTCCCCTCGGCGGTCGAACTGGGAGCAGAAACAGAGGATGCCGACGACCGCCTGTCTGGAATGCAGCAACATTTTGGTGCCCCCGTGGGCCGGCGAAGCCGAACCAAGGACAGCAAGCTCATCGAATGGTCCGGCTACTTCATGGGCATTGATGAGAACATGCAGGCTAGGTTGTCCATCGATTCGGGCGTCGAGGGCCAGCCGTTGCATACCGCGCTGGTGGAGGCTAGCGGATCTCCTCTGGGTGAGGAAGCAGCCTATGGAAAGCTCAAGATCGGTGAAGAAGTTTTCTTGGTAGCCACCGTAGCCAAGCTGGCCTACGCAGGCTCCGGTGATGGGACGATGATCTTCTCTCTCTCGCCTGCCGTGGAGGCAGAACGTAGCAAACCCGGCGATAGGGGTAAGACCAGCAAGACGAAGGCAAAGGGCAAGAAGAAAAAGAGGAGCACCCGCAAGAGGGGCGCCATACGCGATAAGGGTGTTGGTTAACTACAAGAATGTCACCGGATGAAGAGCATTGCACTTGCCGTTCCCGTTGGCAAACAATGACAGGACGGCTGCTTGAGCTGCTAGGCGTTCTCTGCCAACTCCCCCAGGCAGTCGATGGGGATGTCGTAGCCCTCGAAGGGGCAAGCGGCGGCCTTGGCGTAGCGGGTACGGAATTCTCCGGGCTTCATCTTTGCTTCATTCGCCAGCAAGGCCAACTTGGCGGGGTCTTCCAAATCTTGGCGCTCTAGACGGATCATGTAGGCCCGGGCAACCTGGTAGGAGTATGATCTAAGATCCACCGTGCGCGTTTCGGTGCGGTTGGTTTCTGGATTCAGCATCGATCTTAGGCCTATCGGGGCCAACTCGCCATTTGCGATGGTGACCATGCTACCTTCGGGCAACACCGCCCCATCCTTGAGCAGTAGACGAATCGCCCCATGGCCTAAGCTTCGGCAGTAGGCCATGTCTCCCGGCGTGGGATCGGCAGAGCGCAATTCATAACCCAGCGTGTGATTGACGATCGAAATTCTCTCGCCGCGATTTTGGAATCGTTGCTGCAGCTCAGTTCGCAGCATCTCGGCCATTGGCACCTCAGCCAATCGCATGTGCCCGGCTACATCGACGGCGACAGGCCTGCCTAACAGCTTTTCGATCTCTTCTCGATCTCCCAGCTTATAAGTGACACCTTCAGCCACCACGACAACGCCATCTCGCCGCCCCATCACCTGCCGCTTTAGCATGGAGCCTTCGATGACATCAGTCACGCTTTGGAATGTTGTCTTTTCGGGGAACTCTTCGGGCAGCAGGGTCAGGGTGGCGCCGGCTGAGCGCCCGATACCGAGCGAAAGCCAACCCGCGGTGCGTCCCATAGCAACGACGACATACCATCTGCCCGTCGTGCGCGAATCCTGCATCAAGTTCTTGACGATGCCCGTGCCTACATATCGAGCGGTCGAGAAGCCAAAAGTATCGATGTCGGCGGGCAGCGGCAGGTCGTTGTCGATCGTCTTGGGCACATGGATCAGTCGAAGAGCGCCACCCGATGCCTCAGCGACAAAACGGGCACTGAGCGAGGTATCGTCACCGCCGATGGTGATCAGATTGGTGATGCCCATCAGGGTCAAGTGGTGCAACACTTGGTTGACTTTGGCTTCGTTGGGCTCGATGAGGGGGCTGGTCTTGCGTTTCTCGTCGTCCATCAGGCTGGTGCGAGAAGTCCGCAGGATCGAACCACCGTCGAA
>JAJDDP010000051.1 GCA_029260235.1 Phycisphaerae bacterium
CAACGTGTCATAAAGCCTGTTGAATAAGACTGTTCGTCCGCTGTTCGAACACTTCGTTCGCATGCGAACGTTTTTGACTCGCTGACTCCCTAAAATCCAGCACTTTTGCGTTGGCACGATCCTAGCTCTATTGCGGTGCATGCCGAAGCATCCCCGCAAATTCTCTCCTCTCTTCGATCCCAAATTCACGCCGCCCTTCTGTCCCAACGCCAAATGCCTGGCTCACTACGACTCCTCGACCTTTCGTTGGTTTCGTCACGCTAGCTACCCCACACGACTCGGACGCGTCTCTCGTTTCCGCTGCCGTGACTGCAACTCGACCTTCTCAAGTTCGACGTTCAGCACCACCTACTATTTAAAGCAGCCCTATTTGTTGGCATTGGTAGCGGCTGGGTTAGTCGCTGGCTCGGCTCAGCGCCAGCTCGCCCGGTCCCTACGCTGTTCCCACCAAACCGTCTCCAATCTTGCTGCGCGCCTCGGTCGTCATGCGCTGTTGTTTCAGACCCAAGCGTTGAGACACGTAGCGCAAATCAACGAGCGAGTCATTTACGATGACTTTGAAACCTTCGCCTACTCTCAAGACGCCGCAATGGGGATTGGCACAGCGGTGGGCTCGTCCAGCTACTTCCTGTTTGGCATCGAGGCGACACGCCACCGGGGACCTGGGGCGCTAGTCAAACGGGGAAAACCGCTAGAAGAGCCAGACCGTTTCGCTTGCAGCTACTCCGACGCGATCCAGCGAACTCTGGATCGTTTACTCGGGTTGGTCCCTGCCGATGAATCGCTGCAGTTCATCTTAGACGGGCACCCGGGTTACATACGAGGGATACGCAAGCATCCCGGCCAAGAGCGGGTCGAGTATCACGTGTTCAAAAATCCGAAGAATCGCCGTAAGGGAGAGCCGCGCAGTCCTGAAGCTCGGCGACGAGACGCCGCGCACTTCGCCAGCGATCTATGTCACAAACTGCTACGCCACAGCCTGGCTGATCATCGCCGCGAAACCATCGCCCACGGCAAACGCCATAACGCCGTGATGGAGCGAGTGGCTCTATTCATGATTTGGCGCAACTTCAGCAAACATCGCTCTGAGCGCAAACCTGGCGAGACGCCCGCGATGAGGCTGGGGCTGACAGACAGGCCATTGGATTGGACTGATTTACTTAAGGAACGCCTGTTCCTATCGCGAATCCCATTGAGCCCGAGCTGGTTGCACGTGTACAAGCGGGCGTGGATCACTCCGGAAGTTGGGGCTAATACGCGGCATGATCTCGTGCACGCGCACTGAATTCCACGCGTTCGGGGCGCCGAACCACCCTTTAGGCCAGAACCGTTCGGATTGTGGTCGCCGCAGGAAAACGCTCTTTCCTTAATTCAACAAGCTGTATGACACGTTGTTAGGGATCACAGGCGTCACCAAACCCATCCGCATCCCCATCCTCTTGCCCCGGATTCGCATCATCCGGACAGTTATCAAAGGTCGCCCCATTCACACTCAACTCCGGCACGAGCACCAGGTCGCTCGACCCCGGCGCACCATTGTTCCAAACTCCGATCGCCAGTAGATTCTCGCCAAGGTTCAGCGGGACTCCCGACAAAGGAATCTCGATCAAGTTGCCTAGAACTGGAGTGACGCCATTACCGGACTCGTGTGAGGCCGGAACGGTGTTCCACTCTGGTGACCCGAGGGGCATTTCAGACGATCGATAGACCTCGACACCGTTGACCCAAGCCACAAAGCCATCGTCATAGTCAGCGCCGAGTCGCAGTCGAACGACTCCGGTCAAGTCGTCGATTTGGAAGTTTGCTCGGGTAAACACGGAGAAACTACCTGGGGTCACTTCGGTCTCGATCAGGTTTTCCGCGCCGGTTGCAGTCTCATAGCCGACTCCGTAGACGCCGATGTCCCAGCTACTGTCGTCATATCCCGGCTGGGTCCATGCGAGGCCGGTAAATCCGGGGAACACACGATTGTCGAGATAATGCATCGCGCTTCCGCGAGTGATGCGTAAAGCAGGGACCAGCACCATGTCCGAAGATGCTGTGCGGTTCCAAACTGCAATCGCCAGGACATTGCCCGTCGGTTGTAGAAGCGGAAGAGCAGTAGCGGTGATGTCAATGAACGGATCGAAGGAAGGGACCAGCCCATTACTCGACTCGTGAGACACAGGTGTCGTGTCCCAGTTCGGAACGCCGGCCGGCATCTCGGCAGATCGATAAACTTCAGTGCCGTTGACCCATGCAATAAAGCCGTCATCGTAGTCGGCACCAAGCAAGAGTGATCGAACGGTTCCGAGGTCGGTCACGTCGAAAGTCGTGCGGGTGAAGACTGATCGCGAGAGATCAGAAACGGTGGTCTGAATGAGATTCGTGGCCACGGAGCCCGAACCCGTTTCGTATCCAACGCCGTAGGTTCCAGCAGACCAACCGCTGTCGTCAAACGCAGAAGCCACCCAGCTGAGTCCGAGAGACGGATCCGTCGCATTCGCGATGTAGGTCATATTCGAGGCGAAGTCGACAAGGCTCTCTTCGCCCGTTCCGTA
>JAJDDP010000052.1 GCA_029260235.1 Phycisphaerae bacterium
TGTCGTAGTTTCCAGGCCTGGATTGAATCCCCAAGCAGTTTCCGCCCAAGAACACCGGTCCTTGATCTGGATCTTCGTGGGCCTGGGAAATTCGGCGGGCCATTGATCGTTCGTGCTCCTTGCCACCTTCAGTTTCCCCCATGCCGCCAGGAATCAGAATCACCGATTCTGCCAATTGCCCATCGATAATCTCGTCCACGATCTTGGGAACCTGGTTGGCTTGGACGGCTACGACCACGGTATCGATCTTTTGAGGTAGGGAGGCGAGGTCCGGCACACACTGCACGCCATCCAATTCAGTCATGCCCTCCTTGATTGCGTAAAGGTGGCGTTTGTCGAAACGTGACTCGGTCAAGTTCTTGAGAATCACTCGGCCCACGTTCATGCCGCGGGCAGATGCGCCGACAATAGCCATGGATTTTGGGTGCAGTAGATTTCCGATCTTGTTGATCGGTCGCAAGACCGGTATTTGAGCAAGCTCACCCAGGTGACACAGGCCATCGACCGGCACCATGTAGCCATCACGAAATACGAATGGGTTCACTTCGAGTTCTTTGATTGCAGGTATGTCCCGACCCGCGTTCTTGCAGAATTGCCTCGCCAACTGAATGAACGCCTCGAAGCACTCGACAAGATGTTCGTCGGATACCAGCCGCTGATATCCCCTCGCCTGTCCAGAGAGGATGTCGTAGGCAACCGTCTGCTTGAACATCTGAAGGAATCGTTCGCCGCTCGTCTCAAAAGCCAAGGCGGTTGCCACGGCTGCGCCCTGACGAATGTGAGCGGCGAAGTACTCGCTATGGACGCCGCCCAAGCCGGCTGCAATGATCGGACCAAATTCGCGAGCGGCCCGGATTCCGACAAAAAGCTCGTTGCCAAAGGAAGCCGATTCGTGGGGGAGGAATTCACACACTAGGACTCCACGAACATCCGCCTTGGCGTCGTCGATGGCCCCGGTCATTTCCGCAATGGCACCAGCCACAGCTTCTCGATCGCGCTCGATAAATACGACCCCGCCGCGATCGCTCTTGTGGGCAATGCCGGTGGCCACAATTTTCAAGACCACTTGCGGCCCGGCAAAGTCATCCAGCAGGTTGTCTGGTAACTCCGCTCCGCAAGGGACGAATCGCGTAGCCGGAATTTGAACCGCCCCGGCTGCCCGCATGAGGTCGTACACCTCGTGCTCAAAGAGAACCTTACGATCCTCTGAGGCCACGGTTTGAAGCAGTTTCTCGACAACAGCGAGATCTACGGGCATGGGCAGCTCCTTGCGTGAGTCGACCTCGCCTGCTACTGAGAGCTGCGAATGTCGCCGACGTTTTCCACCAACACGCTGCACATTCCGTGCCATGGGGGTTATCCGGTGTCAACTGCTTCACCGGTGCGGGAATCCGACTGCGGATCGTGTGGTCCTATCTTCTTCAAGATGGGGGTTATCCGCTCATCAGGGCGGTAGGCGCCTGGCTATTGGCCATTAACTGCGCCAGACGGTTCTGGATTTTGGTGTCATCCAAACCATCGGAGTTCGCGTCAATACTGGTGAGGACGCCCAATGGGCAAGAACCACCTAGACACCTTATTGGAGAAGTTAGCCATGCCAATATCACAGCTTTCAATCAAACAAACGATTGTCTTGACAGCCGCTCTTCTTGCGGCGACGGGGTGTCTTAAGCGAAGAGAAACAATCCAAGTGCAGCCGGATGGCTGGTCCAGGATCGTAGTTGAATTGGACGGCGATCCGCAAGACGTGATGGAGGGCGACGCTTCCTTTGCTGATCCCGGCCCGTGGTCTGTCGATGACGAGTTCCGCACCAACAACGACGGCGAACAACAACTGTGCCGAACCGCGATCTTGGACATTGCACCAGGAGCGCCTTTCCCCACCCACTACGCCGGTAACGACGAAGAGCTGTCCAAAGCATCCCTGACCATGACCACTGAGCTCACCTTAGAGCAGCGCCCCGATGGAACCTATTACCACTTCAAACGCGTCTATCATCGACGGGCATGGGCTGAGGTGGGTTACTTCCGTACCAAACTCATGGAAGAGCATGCCACGAGGTTCGGAGACAAGGATTTCGAAGACATGGATCGCGATGAGCGTTTGGAAGTCGCCCGCACCCTCATCAACGTGGAATCAACCAAGACCGTGGCGCTCTCCCAAAAAGCCGCACGAGCCATCCAGCCAAGGCTCAACCAACTGGAATGGCTGGCGGTTCGACAGGGCATCTCCCAGGCATTCGAGAACATCGATCCTGCCCGCATGGTTGAACTGCTCGGAAGCCCGGACTCCGGTGCCGAAATCCAAGCCCAAGTCAGACTGATCAGTGAGGAGATTGAGAGACGCATAGCTGGTATTCTCGATAATGAGGATGCAACTGGCGGCAGGACCCAAGCTTTCCTCCAGCAACTCGAATTCCAACGCCTCGCGTTTCTGATTAGCGAAGATCTGAATGACGAAGATTTGGAATTCACGCTGAAATTACCCGGTACAATCGTGGGGCACAATAGCCTCAACGAGGCGCCCGAAGGTGGGTCGATCTCTTGGGCCTTTGGTGGTGGGGCGCTCCATGATCGCGATCACGTGCTGATGGCCAGCTCTTTTGTACCACATGACTAGATGCACCCGAGCAGATTCGCCCCAAAGGACTGCAGCGATGTCCGTAGAAGCATTCGAGCATCATCGGGCACAGGTTTATGGCTGGGCTTTCCGATTGCTCCAGAACCACCACGATGCCCTTGATGTGACTCAGGATGTGTTCATCAAGTGGTGGCGTCTGCTAGCCAAAGGAGATTCGCCCGCCAATCCGCCGGCATGGTTGAGGCAAGTCACCGTCAACCAAGCCATCGACGCCCTGCGAAAGAGTGCCGTGCGTAAAGAACCGATTGCCCTTGAAAAATCAGCGGTGGCGGAGCCGACAGATCTTGCGCATCGTGAATCGTTGTGTCGCTTGGCCGACGCCTTGCATCATCTGACGCAACGCCAGCGGAGTGTGCTGACCGCAAAGATCTTCGACGGCTGCACCTTCGCCAATATCGCCGAGACGATGGAGCTGTCCATCCCGACCGTCAAGTCGCACTACTTTCGTGCTTTGCAGACGCTCAGAGCAAAACTCCCCGACCTGAGGAGAGAATCATGAACCGTGAACAATTCGAGGACATGTTGGCTGACTACTTGGGTGACGAAATGACTCCGGAGCAACGACAGGCGTTCGAGCAGCACTTGGCTGAATCCGATGCGGATCGTGCTGAAGCTGATGCTCTAGCGGCGCTGATGGGCCAGCTCGAGGAGATCATGCCTGCACCATGTTCGTTGCCAGCATCAGGATCGGCTTCACCGGCCCCGCCCGCTTCGGTTATGCGCTTCGGTCGAATCCTCGCTTACGCAGCCATTCTCCTCTTGGGAGTGGGGATTGGCTGGGGCATCAGGCCAATGGAGCAGTCTGAAGTCGAACTTCCGCCCAACAACCCGGATTCGCTCGTTACACCCAAGAGCACTCCAAGAGATGACCGCTGGCCTGGGATCGAGCGAAACGCATTCGCCAAGAACTGCCTAGCGTTCTCAACCGCGTTTTCGCGTCCGATCTCCACCACGGGGCGGAATTGATACGGCGTTCTCCAGGGAAATGGGCATCCAAGACAAAATCATTCCACGTCTGGCCCGCTATGTGTATGGCTGTTCTTCATCGGGCAGTCCTCGCCATGGCGGCATTGTAGGCGAGGCTCCAAACCGACACCAAGCAGAGGCTTGAAAGAGCAGGACCGCGCCAGCGAAAGGGTGTTCTGGCACTCCAGGGCTGGTTCTTAGGGCGACGCTAGGCAATACCACGTTGTCCAGGTAAATTGCCAGGATTACTTGCACAATTTTCCAGGAGGCTCTCCCCCGATGGCACATGATGGGCCAATGAGCGACTCAAAGAAGAAGAACGAAGGGCAGAACGGTACGCAAGAAACGGATCTAGAGCAGAAGCCGCTTCCCGTTTCGGTGGTCCCGCTCTGGAACAACGTCATCACGATTACGGGCATGTACATCGGTCTGATGGCCCTGATCCTCCTGATGACTTTCGGATTGTTCAGCCTGATTTCCCCCGCCAGCAATCCCTACCTGGATGTATTTGGCTACTTGGTGGTGCCGAGTTTGATGGGCGGAGGGGTAGCACTGCTGCCCATCGGCATCCTCATCAAAAGTTGGCGCATCCATAGAAAGAATCCGGACCAAAAGGTGGTCTTCAGATTCCCGCGAATCAACCTGAATGACCCAGGTCAGCGACGCCTGGGTTTATTGGGGCTTGGCGGCACCGTGATCTTCCTGCCCATTCTGGGTGTGAGCAGTTATCACGGGTATCACTACACCGATTCGACGGATTTTTGTGCCAAAGCTTGTCATGAAGTCATGTCGCCTCAGGCCACCACGCACTCGAAGTCCTCTCATGCCCGCGTCTCCTGCGGAGAATGCCACATCGGTTCGGGGGCAAGTTGGTTCGTCAAAGCAAAACTGTCCGGCACGCGGCAGGTCTGGGCGGTGATGACTGGGGATTTTAGCAGGCCTATTCCACCGGCGATCCGACATCTTAGACCGGCGGGCGACACCTGCGAACAATGTCACTGGCCTCAAAAGTTTTTCGGTTCACAACTGAAGAACATACCTCACTTTGCTGCGGACGAAAGCAACACCCGCCGCGAGATCAAGGTGCTCATCAATACCGGTGGGGCGGATGAATCACGAGGCCAAGCCACCGGCATCCACCTGCACATGCTCATGGGTGGCGCAATTGAATATGTAGCCGTTGACGATTCCCTTCAACATATCCCCTGGGTCCGCTGGGTGGATAACTTGGGCGAAGAGCTGATTTACCGGTCGGATGGGCTGTCAGCCAAGGACCCCAAGCCTGAAGGGCGATTGCGATCGATGGACTGCATGGATTGCCACAATAGGCCTGCCCACAAATTCCGCGCTCCTGATCAAGCGCTCAATATCGCTTTGGAGATTGAGCGCATTGATCGCACCTTGCCCTTCATCAAGCGCGAGGCCATGGCTGCCTTGGCCGTCGAATACCCGAATGAAGAAACAGCCCGGTTAGAGATCGTCAACCACATCATCGAGTTCTACCGCAGGAATTACGCGGAACGATACGAGGAGTCCCAAGAGGTAATTCGCCAGGCGGCTGAGAAGACCGCCGACATCTATCGGGAGAACATTTTCCCGTTGATGCGGGTGAACTGGCAAACCTATCCGGACAACATAGGCCACATGGTGTCGCCCGGTTGTTTCCGCTGTCATGACGGGAAGCATGTGAACCAGTACGACGTTCCCATCAGCCACGATTGCAACGTTTGCCACTCGTTTCTTAACCCGGTTGGGGGAGGCGAGGAGGGCATGCATTGGGCAGAAGGCGAATTCGTCCACTCTTTGGAATTCCCTGGATTGCACGATCAGCTTCGCTGTGATCAGTGCCACACCGGCGGAAAGCCACTGGTGCCCACCTGCCAAGGCTGTCACGAGGCCCAAGACGGGCTGTACACAGCCTCCTCGGAATTGCTGGACCGCTTTGAAATTGGGCCAAACCCGATGACTGGGTCAGTCGATTGCGAAGGGTGCCACGAGCTGGCAGAGCCGGTCACCCTAGAAAATATGGACGCCATGTGCATGGACTGCCACGACGACGAGGAAGAGCGCTACGAGGGCATGCTAGCTGGCTGGTCGAATTCGGTGACCGCCGCCGAGAAAAAGGCCCAAGCAGCCGTGGATAAACTAGCGGCAGCCCTAGCAGCCTATGAAGGTGAGGAAGCGCAGGAGGCAAGGCAGTGGTTGGATCAGAACCAAGCCATCCTGGACATGCTCAAGAAGGCGAATCCGCTGCACAATACCGAGGGCTCGATTCGAATCTATGAAGTGATTGCACCAGAAGCGGCTCAGCAAGAGAAAAGCCTGGGGGTGGTCGTAGCCGGCGGTTGATCGTGGCAGTCTTGCCAGCCCCGAGCGAAATCCGCGTCAACGCCGCGCAAAGGACACGAAGGGGCCGAGACCGTCGGTTTGTGAACGAAGGCAAGCTCACCATGAGCCGATGCTTCGATCGCCTCGTGTGGTGGTCGCTCAATTCTGCGTTAGGCTGCCTTCTATGCTTTCCTTGAACGCTTTCAAGTACTTCCAATCCTGCTCGATGAGCACGCGCTGCTTGAATTGTTGAGGGAGCTCCGGGTCGAGCACCGCGCTGGCTTTGACCTGCTCAAGAAACTTGCCCGTAGCCCAGTTCTTACCAATAGCACGGTCGATTCCGTTGTGGCACGGCGCGGCGCAGTAAAGCATTCCCCAATAGCGATGCCTGTGCCACGTTCGGTAAGATCGATGCAGGCAAGGATTGCCCAGGGCGATTGAGATCTTCTGGATCTCAGTTTCGTAATCATACGCGTATTCGTACAGAGGAATGCCGACTATGCGAAACTGCACGATGTCCTGGCCAGAGCCGCAGTGCTTGCATTCTCCGACAAACCAGGACTTGTCGAAGCAGGCGAACCACAGAACTGGCAGCGTCAGCAGCGCAACGCCAAGGAGCGGTTTGCGGCGTTTCGTCATTCTCTACCTCTACTGATTCAAGATGACGCAATCCAGGCCTCTTGGAGCCTGCCCTCAAGCACGCCATCAATCAAAGATCCTCCATCCGCAGGCAATAATTAGCTCCGACAGCCCAAGATAGAAAACCGGTCCCCATAGGGGAAAGAGCACATAGAGCCAGAAGAATAGACGATATTCGCGACAACCGGCGGATTTGCGATAGTGGAACACCCGCCAGGCAAGAAAGACGACCCCGGTAACCTGAAATGCTTCAAAACCATCCACTCGGCCATAGTAAACAGGTGAAGCACAAGAAAGCCGCGGCAATAATACTATCCAAAGCATCGCTAGGCCGAATGGAACTGGCCAGCAAACCAGAGAGAGCACGCGACGGCAGATTCCCTGGTCCATACGTTCACGGTCGGTTGTGTTCATGGCTCGATCCGCAGATTGACGATGCTTGCTAGATTCTAGCCTACTGCCTAAGTCAGTTCCTCAGCTACTTCGTCGAGTAGTCCGGAGTGTGCGTGCCGTTGTCTGGTTACCATGTCGCGGTAAAGGCCGTCGGTGGCCAGCAACTCCGCGTGGGTTCCCACTTCGACTATTTCGCCTTGATCCATGACCAGGATTGAATCGGCTTTGGAAACCGTCGAGAGGCGGTGCGCGATGACGAAGGTGGTTCTGCCCTCCAGCAGGTTGGCTAGGGATTGTTGGATGAGTTGCTCGGACTCGCTGTCCAGGCTGCTGGTTGCTTCGTCCAGGATCAAGATTTGTGGATCAGCCAGGATCGCCCGGGCTATGCTGATGCGTTGCTTTTGGCCGCCGGATAGTTTGATGCCTCGCTCGCCTATGATGGTGTCGTAGCCGTCGGCAAATCTGCTGACAAACTCGTGAGCGTTGGCCCGGTGGGAAGCTTCGATGACCATTTGTTCGTTTGCATCGCGCAGACCAAAGGCAATGTTGTCACGGACCGATCCGTCGAACAAGAACACATCCTGTTGCACCATGCCCAAGAGAGATCGGTACGAGTTGAGCCGAATCTCCGGAAGGTCGGTACCGTTCAGCAGAATGCGTCCTTCCGTGGGATCGTAGAACCGGGCCACTAGATTGGTGAGCGTGGTCTTGCCGGCGCCGCTCCTGCCGACCAAGGCGATGATCTGTCCAGCCCGTGCGGTCAGGTTGATCCCAGTAAGCACGGGCGTATCGGCTTTGTAGCCAAAAGAGACGTTCTCGAAAGTGAGTTCGGTGACTCGATCAGGTGCGGCGACCGCGGTAGGGGAGTCGGGCATCTCGATCTTGTGCTGAATGACGTCCACCGTTCGTTCGAGGGCAGCCAGTGATTGTTGCGTCTGGCTCCACGACTGAACGATCTGCGAGATGGGCATCATCAGCATGAAGACGTACATCTGAAAGGCGATGATCTCGCCGATGGTGATCTGGTCGAGCAGATAGCGGGTTCCACCGTACCAGATGATCAACAGGCTGCTCCCGGGGATGAGCAAACCCCAGGCTACCGACACGCCCAGATGGTAGATGCGGGTGAGCATTCGTTTGCGGACCAGCAGGTTTTGGCCCAGGGCAAAACTGAGGGCTTCAGAGCGTTCCCGCCGAAAGACGCGCACCACAGGCAGCCCGGCGAACGTCTCGACCACGCGGGCGTTGACTTGGCTGCGGTCACCACGGATTGAGCGATGGAGCGGTTTTAGCTTGCGAATCCAGAGGGCGTTGATGGCTACTACAGGGATCATAATGCCCATGGCTACTAGGGCCATCCGCCATTGAATCCAAACCAGAATCGAAAGCGTAGCCAAAACACGAAACGTAGCTACGCCGGGTGTGATTAGTGCCATCTGCAATAGGCCGCTGATGTCGTCAAGATCGCTGGATAGCCGCGTCACAATGCCGCCAGTCTTCATTTCCTGTAGTCGGTGGATGGGCAAGCGAATGAGGTGGTTGTAAAGACGCTGCTGTAACCGACGGAGCACGCGGAAATTCAGCAGGTGCATACGATAGGTGCGGATGCCCTCGACTACCTGTTGCAGAATCAGCAGGAGCAGCACGCCGCCGCCGGCTAGGTGAAGCAAGTAGGATCGATCCAATCCGGGGTCAGCCGCCGGATCGCTCTGCAACACTTGATCGACGATCAGCTTGGTCGCATACGGTGGTACGAGTCCCAGAGTAGCAGCTACCAAGGCTAAAACGAATACGAAGATGATTGCCGTCTTGTGCGGCTTTAACCATTCAAAGTAGAACCGCAGGTAAGGCCAGCGCGGCTTGGCCGCCTCATCCTTACCTTCTTCGTCGGCGAATTCGCCATCGTTGGCCGGCAGCTGATCGGTGCGGAACTTCTTGAGGAATTCGTCGTACTGTTTCTTGGAAGATTGAGCCAATTAGATGCTCGCAAATACACAGCGGCATGCCCCTGCGGCCAACGTACTTGCCCCTGGCGGCAGCCGTGTTTGGTCATTTCTTGGAGGTCAATTCGCCGGCTTTCTCGCGCGCCGCCTGCCAGGCGGGGATGAGATCCTGGGTGCCGACAACCTCGGCCCACCCAGCCTGTGGATGTGCCTCGATGATGGCTAGCAATGCCAGCTGCCTAGGCGACAGGAAGGGGGCGGTATCTGCCTTCGTCGGCAGGGCGGCGTTGATTCGGGCAGCCTGTAGCTCGGTCATGGGGACATGCTTCAGCAGCGTTTGGGCGAGGTAGTATTTTGGCTCTTTGTCCACCGTGATGGGGTCGTTGTTGCGCTCGATGTCCGAACCGACGATCTGCGCTGCGGCTACGTATTGTTGGTCTGAGCGAGCGAACACGCGCGAAGCACACTTAGCCTTGCGTGCCCGAACCAGCAACTCCTCGTAGGCGACTAGCTTGGGGCTATACAGCACTTCGACGACTTCGAGCCTATCGACAAACCCAGGGCGGGTTTCCACTACCCCGGGCATCGCCCCCAGTGCAGCTTCACCTTCCCAGAAGCAGTGCATGGCGAAGGTCGCCCGTTCCAGACCGGCTGACCTAGCCCTACTTTCCTCAGCCAAGAGGTTCAGATAGGGCGGGATTGGATGATGCGCCTTCTTCAATCCCCGCACCATTGCTGAGGCTAACCCCGCTACGGAGTAGTCGTCAGCCAATCGGGAGGTTAGCTTGGCTCGGTCGGGCGATATGATGCGGACCACTGGATTGTTCCAAGCCGGTTCTTTGAAGGAGTCGAGCACCTTCTTGTCAGCGCCCTCGATGTTATTGTAGACAGCCACCGGTACGAACAGCGTCTCAGCGGCTTCGACGATCAGCGGATGGCTGAGCACTTCTTGACCGTACTTGGTGCAAGTGCCGCAACCGGGCACTTCCTGAAACAGAACCAGTAGCGGCCGATTCTTGATCTTGGAAGCCTCCACGGCTGCGTCAAAATCTCGCGACCAACCAACTGCGCCCAGTTCGATGGGTGTGTCCGATTCTGCCGAGGCTGTTTCGGCAAGCAATCCCATGGCCGGCCCAAGGAGGGCGATGCAACGGGCAAGAAACGCCGCCTTGCTCTGCTGGCAGACTGCCCAGCCCAGGTTATGTCTTACCGGCAACGTGCGCGTGGAAGGTCGTGGATACATGAAATTGGTTCCCATTCTCGACAAGTCATGAATCTGCCCGCGCAATGATTATAGCACAGTCGCGGAGAATGGGCAGGCCAGCAGCCAGCCGGTGATCAGGACCAACCCTCGATTACGCCCGCCTGACGGTGTGAGTGGGCCAAACGCGTGTTAGCCAAGTCGACGACGTCGAGACGCGGTCATGCGTAAGCCGAACAAGCCGGCGAAGACCCCAACCACGCTGATTGCCCCAAACAGGCCACACGGTGCTGGCCGTCGCGAGCTACTGCTCGAAGCCTCATCACCGCCCGGCACGGATTGACCGCTGTCACCGTCTTGCGGGACGTTGAATCCTGGTGGCGAGCCGATTCCCTGCCGCTGGTTGAACGAGCAACCCTGCTCGTCAGCGATATCCACGATGGGGGTAGCGGGGCAGACATCAACCGTGTTGAATACGCCGTCTTGGTCATCGTCCAGTTGGGAATCTGCCGCACCCTCTGCATTGACCGGCAGACCTGCTGGCGTGCCGCCGAACAGATCGTTGCAGTTGTTTACGCCATCGTTATCGTCATCCAATTCATCGCAGTTGCAGCCATCGTTTTCAACTTCGACTCCAGCAGGTGTGGTGGGGCACTGGTCGGAGCAGTCATCGACGCCATCCTGGTCCCCATCGAGCTGGACACAGGAGCATCCGTTCGCATCCGCGTCGCTATCGCGTGGGGTATTTGAGCAGTCGTCATCTTCGTCGGGCACGCCGTCCGCATCGACGTCGCCGCAGCGGGAGATCGCAGTGTGACTGCACTGTCCGTTGAGACAAAAATCGATGGTGCATTCGTCATTATCGCTGCAATCTGCCGCCGACTCGCAGGGGCACTGACCGCAAGAGTCACTTTCCTCATCGCAGCATTCGCCGTTGAAACAAGGTTCGTCATCGAGATGACACTGGCCGTCGATGCACTCTTCGGTGCCATTGCAGAAAAGACCGTCGTCGGGGCAGTCTGAATCGAGGATGCAGTTGACGCATGTCTGGGTAGCTTCGACGCACAGCTGGTCCGGGCAGGGCGTGGGTCCAATTGCGCAGCTGCCGCTGACGCACATTTCTTCGCCGTTACAATAGAGCCCATCGTCGGGGCAGTCTGAATCAAGGAGACAGGCGACGCATCCCCGGGCAGCTTCAGAGCATAACTGCCCAGAGCATGGGGCGGCTCCAGAGCTGCAGCTGCCGTTGATGCATACTTCGACCCCATTGCAGAAGGCTTGGTCAGCGCAATCCGAGTCAACGACGCATTCATCGCATGAATCGGGAACGCCGTTCGCATTCTCATCCGGCGAGCCGTCGGTGATGTCGCACGAATCTGGGATTCCGTTGCTGTTGCAGTCAGCGCTGGCCGATGCGGTCTCGTATGTGACCGAGACGGTAATGTAGGTGGCGCCAGCGCATTCGTTGGAGGCCACAAGGTCAGAGGCCACCATGTCGATTACTGCCTCGCCGCTCTGGGTGATTTGGTTGAAGGTGGCTGCCTGCACGGAAAGCTGAGTTTCGCTGAGTTGATCGCAGTCCTCGCCGTCGTCGGTGAATACCGTGCCGACCATGCTGTTATTGATCAAGACTTCAACGTTCTTGGTAGCCAGGCCCAGATCAGCCTCGGCGGTGAACGACAAGATCACATCGCCATCTGCTGGTCTCACAGATTCGAGGGCGAATGCTTGGGGTGCGCCATCGCCAAAGGGACCCAACTCCAGCGAGGAGCCCACGAACGTCGATGGGATGTCGCACTCGTCAGGAATGCCGTTGGCGTCGCAGTCGTCCACACAATCTTGGGCACACAATCCACCGGGGCTGGTGTCTGGAACTTCGCACTCATCAGGAGTGAGGTTTTGATTGCAATCTCCTCCGACCACATCACCGAGCAATTCAATGGCCAGGTTGAATGAACTGTCAAACGTCCATGATAGCCCAGGAGCCTGGTTCGCGGTGTAGTGACCAGGGCTTGTGTGGCTGTCGCCTGCCTCCCAGACAAAGTCGTCAAACGACGTCAAAGTGTTGTTGAAGACCTCAACAAAGTAAGAGCCTGGGTCCAGGGTCGGTGGGTCTGCAAGCGAGAGCGTGAATTCCCATTCGTTCCATCCGAAAAAACTCCCCGGGAACCCAGCAAATGAGTTTCCTGTCATGGTTTTGGTCGTGCTTACGCTGCCTTCCTGATAGATGACAGTACCCGGGAAGCCGCCGTCGGATTCGTGGACGATCACCGTGAAGTCATCGTCGGCTTCGTTGAATATCCAATAGTAGCCGCCCCAGATGCGGACTTGCTTGATGGTCTTTGAAGATGCCAGGCTAAAATCCTCGGCCATCACGGTCACGCCTGCCTCAAAGGCACTGTCATCGGCATCGGAGTGTTTGCCGTCGAAAGGGGCGGGGGGTTGATTCAACAGCAACTCGGGTGCGGCGAGTTGCATCGCATCAACATCGTCGGGAATGCCGTTGGCGTTGCAATCGCCGGTCGTGCCGCAGTGATAGATCTCGAAATCATCGACGTACCATCCATCGGCGCCGCAACAGCAATCCTTGCCAAAGTCGAAGCGAATCTGGATGGTATCGCCTGCACCCGCCAAATTGTCCAATACTGCCAGCGAAGTCCCCCACTCGCGGCTGATACCGGTGAAGGCCGGTTCATCTGCCAGCGGATTGTCGTTGAAGTCGCTCGAACCGAACAGCGGCACTGGATTGTATGAGTTGTAGATGAACGCCTCATGTGGGACAACTTGCCACGCGCCCCCGTTGACCTTGATCTTGACATTGCCGCCATCCCACCGGTTTTCTGTTCTTACTGAATGGGTAAAAGAGAGCGTTGCAAAACTGAAACTCCCGCTAGGCAGGGTGATCGCCGGGCAAATCAGGGAATGTAAGCCATTCTCGAAGATGGCCCCACAGTCGCCTATGTCACGATCTTCACAGAACCACGCGGTGCCCGATCGGTTATCAGGTAGTGCCGACAAGAGCGTCCAGTTGTAGGGGGTGCGCGCATCGTTGGAAACGGTCCAGCCGTTGTCGCCGCTTTCAAAATCGTCGCTGAAAATGACGATCTTGTCGAGGCATTTAGTTGGGGCAACTTCGCTGAGGACAGGTGTATTTCGACCGCACCGTCCGGCGGTATCCATCTCTACTGCCCGCAGGGCGTTGTCAACTTGAACCAAATCGGCCGTGGTGAACATGGAGTCGGAGGCAAGCCCTGTACGCGGGTCGTTCGGAAAGGTGCCAACCAGATCGGAGGCAGCTTGATTGAACGCCGCAAACGCATCGTCGAAATCGGATGCTTGGTTCAAGTAAACCGATAAGGCGCGGTACCAGACAGCCCCCGCTTTGATGGGGCCGATGCCGGTCACGTCGAAGCCGTTGAACGAATCACCGTCCGTCAGAATGGCGAAGGCGTGGTTGGGGACGCCGCTGGCTATATGCACTCCACCGTTGTCCCAGATGGGACAGACGTTCAGTGGGTCGTTGGCTCGATCCGGGTCACCATCACAGGATGGGATCCACATATCCCGAATCGCTCCACCGAAGGCCGCCGCATCTTCACCCATCCGCCAACGGACGCCGTCGTCGTACCCAGGAGTCGGGCTACATCCGGTCCGTCCGTTGTTGGGTTTGTCCAAGCCAGGCCCGGTTTCATGGGATGGCCAGGGAGTTCCTCCCGGCGTGCCTGAAAAAGCAGCGTTGCCGTTGAACAGGTCGATCATTTCCCCAAAAACGTCGGAGAACGACTCATTGAGTTGGCCCGATTGATTCTGGTAGATCAGATTTGCCGTAAGCTCAGTGACGCCGTGCGTCAATTCGTGGCCGACAATATCGTCGGTGACCGTTCCAGTGCAAAACACCATCTGCTGCAGGAACCCGGACCAAGCTGCGTTCGGACAAAAACCTCCGGGATCCCAGTTGACAGTTGCGACCATGGTAAGCCCGTTGTCATCGATACCATCTCTGCCAAAAGCTCGGAAGAAGTAGTCGTAGGTATCGCCGTAGTAGTCATACGCCCGGTTGGCGTCTTCCAAGGAGACCGGCGTATCGCCCTCGGCTCGTACCAGAACGCCCGGCAGTGAACCGCCGTTCTGACCGTCGAAGATCGCGCGATTCTTGGCCGTGTGACGCAAGGTCCATTGGTCGAGGATGCGGCCGTTCCGGGCATCAATGAAAAAGGCCTCGGCAACTCCCCGTGCAGGGTCGCCAAGCTCGATGTGATAGGCCAAGTGAGGTCCGATTGGCGCATCGCCGTACCAGCCGGGATCCACGATGACGAGCTGTGATCTGTATACTTTCAGCGGCCCAACGCGCAATCGACTGCGGGCAATTAATTCAGCTTGGGTGGCGCTGGTTGTCGGTGTGGTGGACAGCTTATCCTGGATTTCATAGAAGTCACCGTTGGCGGCCATGAATTCGCCATCGGCGTCCTGGTGAATCTTGATAGCACCCGAAAACACAGAGATGCCCTTATGCACTTGTGCGTAGGAGGTATGCGTGTGCCCCAAAAAGTCGAGTTCAACTTTCCGTTCCACGAGTTGTGTACTCGGGTTGGCAATTCCGAACAAATGTGCGTAAGCCGAGAGAAAGGCTGCCGGTGTGGGCTCTGTTTGTCCTGCTACGGGATCGACAGGAATGTTGCCGCCATGTTTTGCCGTCAGAAAAGAGGCGAATCCCGTGGCCGTGGAGTGGTGGACTTTGAGGTCGTTCAAGACTTGTTGGGACCAGGCAAACGGGGCCGACAGGGTCAATATGCCACTGACCATGCAATAGAAGAGAAATCCTCGACCATAGGGAATTCGCATGAGATCACTCCGAACTGCAAGTGGTTGGACCTGGGGCTGTTATTGCCCGACGAATGCACACTCATACTAACCGCAGTGCTGAGAGGGATGCAACTATTCCTCCACAAGGGTAGGGCGATGTGATCGCCCTCTTCGACGCCCACGGTGGCGAAGAATCCCGCGTTTAATTACGGGGCGAAGGGGTAGGGATCTGTTAGGCGATCAGAGCTCCCGTCGGGTGTTTCCAGGATGTGAATGGTTGCGATGACACCAACTTCGCTGCTTGCCTTCGCCATCAGTCAGGTGATACCAGGTGCGTACACTACCTCAAGCTAAAACCCTTCGCCGCTGTGGAGGTCGGCCTGGGAAAGCCCGGCCCGTTGTCAGGTACTTGTATGCGCCCCGTTCGGTCCTGGCTGATTCTTGTTGTGGCCCCAAGATCGCCCATGCCCGCCGTGACAATGGCCTACTCGGGGGCTACTCTGGCCGCCGGCGCCGAGAAGTTGTCATTCCCAGGCCTAGCAACCCGGCGAAGACGCCGACCAAAGTGATCGCGCCAAACAAACCGCAGGCTGCCTGCCTCCGTGAGCTGCTGCTCGAGGCATCTTCGCCGGCTGGAACGGTTTGCCCGGCCTCAAGCGCTTGGCGCTGTTCGAATGAACAACCCTGCTCGTCAGCGATGTCGGCGATGGGTGTAGCTGGGCAAACATCGACATCATTAAAGACGCGATCCTGATCATCGTCCAATTGCGAATCGGCCGCCCCTGCGGCATCGACCTGTTGACCGGCCGGCGTGTCAGTAAATAAATCGTCGCAGTTATTCACGCCATCGCCGTCCTCGTCCAGTTCCGCGCAGGTGCAGCCGCTGCTTTCTACTTCGGCACCGACAGGAGTGGTCAGGCACTGATCTGTGCAGTCGTCGATGCCGTCTTGGTCGCCATCAAGCTGCTCACAGGAGCAGCCATTCTCATCGGCGACGGCACTGCTCGAGGTATCGGAGCACCCGTCATCTTCATCGGGCACGCCATCCGCATCATCGTCGCCGCAACGGGAGACGGCTTGGTGACGGCATTGCCCGTTGAGGCAAGAATCGATGGTGCATTGGTCATTGTCTGCGCAATCGGAGTCATCATCGCAGTCGCAACGATCAGCTGCCTCGTTGCAAGTTGACTCCGTCGAGCATGGGGGAAATCCAGCCTGGCATGTTCGGTCTTGATTGCACTTCTCTAGCCCATTGCAAAACAGGCCATCGTCGCAGTCTGAATCTTGGAGGCAGTCGATGCATTCTCCCGAGGCCTCGACACAAACTTGATCCGGGCAGGGGTCGGTTCCCGAAACGCAGTCACCGTTGGTGCAGGTTTCGGTTCCCGTGCAGAAAATACCATCGTCGCAGTCTGAATCGAGGAGACATCCAAGGCATGTGTCGGTGGCTTCATCGCACACCCGGCCCGTCGGCAGGCACTGGTCGGTTCCCGGGATGCAGTCGCCACTGGCTAGGCAAGCTTCAGAGCCGTTGCAGGCAATACCATCGTCGCAGTCTGCATGATTGAGGCACTCGACACATTCTTGCAGGGCATCGCTGCACAATAGTCCCTGAGATGGACAGGGGTCGCTCGCCGCTACACACGAGCCGCTGAGGCAGGTTTCGGCGCCATCGCAGAAATTCCCGTTGTCACACTCGGCGTCGTTGGTGCAGGGGACACACTCCGATGTGGCTTCGACACAGACCGAAGTGGGGCAGGGGTCGTCTCCCTCGATGCACAAGCCATTGTCGCAAGTTTCTGCTCCTGAGCAGAATTTCCCGTCGTCGCAGTCAGCATCGAATAGGCAATCGACACAGGCATCAACTGCAGAATCTGTATCGCACAATTGCCCCAGGGCGGGACAGGGATCGGTGCCAGGGAGACATGCACCGGCGACGCAAGTCTCGGCTCCTGTGCAGAAAACGCCATCGTCGCAGTCAGCATCAAACAGGCAATCTACACACGCGTCGATTGTGACATCGCACACTTGATCGGCTGGGCATTGGTCGGTTCCAGGGCGGCATTGGCCAGATGCGCACGATTCGGCACCGTTGCACAGCACGTCGTCATCGCAATCGGAGTTTTCGACACAGCTGCAGTTATCGTCATCCTCGTTGCAGAAGCCACCTGTACATAGAGTGGGTCCGTGGATGCAGGTGCTGTTCTCGCATGTCTCAGTCCCCGTGCAGAACAGCCCATCGTCGCATTCTGAATCACGCTCACAAGGGACGCACATGCCGGCGTCATTGCATATCAAGCCGTCGCTGCAGTCTGAGTTGTCGGTGCAACTTCCGCTCGATTGAGCCAGAACAACGTCACCGGTCACCAAGGTCAACAGGAACCCCAGGGCTAGGGCCGTGCCGGTTGGGCTCTTCATGGTGCCTCCGCTGTCATCCCAGACCGCGCCATGCGGATGCGGGCGTGTCCTCAAGGTCGAGCGCGACTCTCCGTCCGCTGCGGGGATCGGTTCTGCAAAGTTTCACTCATTGCCGGCCCGATCATCAGCTCAGCAACAGCACAGCCGCAGGCTACCCCTGCCGGCGTCGCGAAGAGGTCATTCGCAGGCTAAACAGCCCAGCCAGAATGCCAACCAAGCTGATCGCACCGAACAAGCCACAGGTTGTGGACCGGCCTGAGCTGCTCGAACTGTCCCCATCGTTCGGGACGGGCTGCTCGGTGTCGTTGTCCGAGGGCGTATCGCCCCCTGGACCTGGGTCCAAGTCTTGGCGCTGAGACAACGAACATCCCTGAGCATCAGCGATGTCGCCGTCGGTCGTCCCCGGGCAAATATCGGCATCATTGGAAACGCCGTCTTGGTCCTCATCCAACTGCGATTCTGCGCCTCCGTCGCTGTCTACTGTCTGACCGGCAGGCGTGTTGGGGAACAAATCGTCGCAATTGTTCACCGTATCGTTATCGTCATCCAATTCTGAACAGTTGCAGCCATCACTTTCGACAGCGGCACCTGATGGCGTTGATCGGCACTGATCGGTGCAATCGTCAACGCCGTCCTGGTCGCCATCAAGCTGGTCGCAGGAGCAGCCATTCGCGTTGGCGTCCCCGGTCGTGTTTGGACAGTTGTCATCGTCATCGTCTACGCCGTCAGCATCTGCGTCGTTGCAGAAAGAGATGGCCTGCTGGCTGCACTGGCCCGAAATACAGGCATCGGACGTGCATTCATCGCCATCGTCGCAGTCTGCGTCCGTTTGGCATGCGCATGCGCCACACGAGTCACTGGCGTCGCAACAATCGTCGTTGGGACAGGGGTCATCGCCCAATTGGCACTCGTTGTTCACGCATTCTTCTTGCCCATTGCAGAATAGGCCGTCGCTACAATCAGCATCCGACGAGCAGGGCGGATTGCATTGATTATTGCCCTCGTTACAGAGCGAGTTCGGGCAGGGGTCATTGCCGCTTAGGCACGAACCAGACACGCAGGACTCTTGCCCATTGCAGAACAGGCCGTCATCACAATTTGCGCTCGAAGTGCATTCGCAACTATCGGTGATATCGTTACATGATGCGACGGTCGCACATGGCGCGGTGCCGTCTCGGCAGATTCCGTCGCTGCCGCATGTTTCCTCGCCATTGCAGAACTTGCCATCGTCGCATTCCGAATCCAGGGAGCAGGCGGGGCAGGTTTGCGTTGCTTCAATACAAATCAACGGATTTGGGCAAGGATCTTCGGTGATACAAATGTTGTCGACGCACAGTTCGGTACCATTGCAGAACAGGCCGTCGTTGCAATCGGAGTCGTCACCGCAACTGACACGGTTGGTGGTTTCGTTGCACGACGCGGTCGGCAGGTACGGAAGCGTTCCGTCCTTGCAAACGCCATTGTTGAGGCATGCTTCTTCGCCGTTACAGAATCTTCCATCGTCACATTGTGAATCATTGATGCAATCGACACATACCTCGATCGATTCAATGCAGGTTTGGCCTGGACAGGCTTGGGTGGCGGTTCGACATGTGCCGCCCACGCACGCTTCGACGCCGTTGCAGAACACCCCGTCATCGCAATCGGCGTTGACAGTGCAACTGCAACTATCGGCGGCCTCATCGCAGGCAGAAGCCTCGCACGGCGCGGAACCATCTTGGCATGTCCCGTCGCTGCCGCACGTCTCAACGCCATTGCAGAACGTGCCATCATCGCAGTCTGCATCTTGCAGGCAATCAACACAGGTATCACTGGCTACGTCGCACATTGTCCCCGCTGTGCACTGGTCGGTCCCGGCAATGCACGAGCCGCCGGAGCAGGACTCGGTGCCATCGCAGGCCACCCCGTTGTCACACTCGGCGTCCTCCGTACAGGGAGCGCAGGCTCCTGTGTCTAGGTCGCAAATCCCCGAACAAGGGGTGTGCACGCAAATGCCAGCGTTGCAAGAGTCGGTTGTGCAATTATCGTCGTCATCGCAATCAATGACATCGAGGCACTCGGCGCATGCATCCAGTGTTTCATCGCACATTTGTCCCAAACAGGGATCGGCACCACCGGCGCAGAGAGTGCCGTCGCACACTTCCTGACCATTGCAGAAATTTCCGTCGTCGCAAAATATTTGGTTTGGGCCAGGGGCACAACTCTGGCAGGTGTCGGGGATGCCATCGGCGTTGACGTCGGCAATGCAGGCCTCGAACTCGGTGCAAAGCCCCGGGGGATTGCTGGTTACTGAAATCTCGCATAGGTCCGGCGCGCCATTGTTGTTGCAGTCTACTAAATCGCCGTCGTTGATCTCGCACTGGTCCAGGAGGCAGTTGCCATTGCAATCAATGGTGGCGGTGACGTCGGGGTCGGGATTGGGGTTGTCGAGCTCAATGCCGTCTTCAATTTCGTTGTTGTTGCAGTCCAAGCATACTTGTGACATATCGGGGACGGTGATGGGGCCGCCGGGCGGGCAAGGGTCTTGACCGGGGTCACCACAGGGAATGGTCCCACCAATGCACTGTTCGACCAAATCAACGCAAGCTTGATCCCAATCGCCCGTGACGAACTCATCTTCTGCCTCGATATTACACAACGCTAATGGCTTGGGAACGCCTTCCTTATCTACGCAGTGAGTGCAGCAGTCCGGATCCGGAGGCACACCAAGTCGCAAACCTTCACCTCGGCAGACGCAGGCCGCGATTCCCACGGCAGCGTCGAGGGTCGACTCGTCGTTACATCCAGGTCCGTGTTCTGTGTCGCAGCAGTCACCCACGCCATTTCCAGGGCCTTCAGGGCATACTTGGGCCAAGGCGGCAGTTCCGCCTCCGCTCAGCAGAAACCCTAGTGCCAGGATTGTGCCTATTCGACTCTTCATGGTCATCGCCGCCTGCCTCCGCTCGTCGGGCTAATACTTTATGATGCCGGTGTTCTATCCAGTGCAATTGCAGTACAGCCTCTTGGGTTCAACGCCCGGGCACATGGCCCGACCAGGCTGAGCTTACATCTTGCTCCGATTCGTACGACACCCCTCATGGCACAGCTCCACAAGTCACGATGGATGTGACAAGGAACAGCGTCCTCCCCATCATTCTGGGAACCGTCCACCCCATGATAGCACGCACCTTATGTCCCGCCAAGCAGGAACCTGCATTGCCTAGAACAACAACAAGGGATGTTCCTTTATCGGGCTTGGTCGGGTGGTGCCCATTCAAGTTGGCCAAACGCCTGATATCTCGCGCCGTCTCCCAGCTACGGCAGGGCAACGTGATCGCCTTCTTTAATGCCTAGTGTCGCGAAGGTCCCGGCGTTAACTTCTAGCGCAAAACGGTACGAGCTTGTCGGACGGTAGGAGCTTTCGTCGAGCGGCGCCATGGCGTGGATGGTTACGATGCGGCCGTCCGCTTGAATAAATGCGATGTCCAAGGGGATGATCGTATCCTTCATCCAAAAGCCGCCGATCATATCGTTGTCAAAAACAAAAAGCATCGCCCGGCTGCGACCGTCCGCCAGGTCGGCCATTTCCGCCTGGGTGACAAACATCAGGCCGCGCTGCTGCGTAGCGAATTCGTCTGCAACCCAGGTCAAAAACTCCCTGCCGCCGACTGTCGTTGATCCAAGAGCCAAGGAACCGAGGTATTCAGCGTTCTCCGTGCCGTCCAGCATGTCGTCGTCCAGCGGTTGGGGTGATGAATCGGAGGAGCCAGAGCCGTCAGAGTTGTCGTTGGTCGCAGCTCCGTTCGACTGAGTGGGGGCATCAGACGCACCGCCGCCGCCGGGACTTGTCCCCGGGCAGCCCACAGCCAGCAGCAGAGCACAGCAGCTGCCCAGAACCCCGCCAAGGCATCGAATACCGCGAATTCCCTGGAACAAACGCATAATCAAATCCCTAACATGCCCCGCCGAACAATTTGTACGCCAGAACCAAGCATCCGGCAATGCACCAATGGCTGTCATTCTTGCGGGGGAGTGCGGACTAGGTCAATTTTTCAGGGCTGGATTTTGCTCATAGAACGAGCGGTGGTTGGCTGGCAGCACGGCCCACGAATTCAGTGTGTCCTTGGCTTCTACGCCCGAATCAGCCAGTAGAGCCCAAATTCCAGGACGACCACCAGGGAAAAAACACCTAGTAACTTTGCCCAGGTGGGCCAGCGGTCGTCGGTGGATTGGGTGATTCGCAAGTCTGCTCCCGTTGCCCGAGGGGATTCCGGTTCCCCATGGAGCTGGGTAGCCGCTTGGATGAGTCGTCCCGCATCTGTCGCTGAGATATTGAAAGCGGCTGCGTATTGGACTAATCGCTTGCGCCGCCAAGTCGAAAGACGTCCGTTGGCCAATTCCCAGCAGACCGCTTCCTTGAACATCTCGTGCGAGTTCAGCTGGCCTTCCGAGTGCTCGGATTGATCTTGTCGGCCAATGCCGTTGTATGTGAGACTTGACTGGTCCATTCTTTCCTCCTCCGCCAATCAAGTCTAGGCACCTAGAATCATGCTGTCTGCCAAGAATGATCCGCCACGCCTCGGTCAGATCGATAGTGGCGATTCCTGGCATGGCGGAAGAACAATTATGGGTCGGTCAGGACCGCTTATCGGCTGCGGTCCCTGGCAGGTCAGCCCAGCAGGCAACGGGAGAAGATCTCGGATATGACTGACATGACTACGATGGCTGGCAAGAGCAGCGTAGTGAGCGCATCTGACCAGAGCAATCCCAAGAAAATGATGATGCCATAGGGTCGGATGGCTGCGTAGAATCGCCCCAAAGACATGGGGAAGAGGTGTTCGAGCACCCACGAGCCGTCCAAAGGCGGGATGGGTATCATATTGAACGCAGCCAGGAATAGGTTCACCATGACTGCAAGTTTCAACCCGCACAAGAAAATCGAAAGCACCTCGGCTCCAGCGAATCCTGTCATCGTGACTTGCAGCTCCCAAAGGTTTGGCAACGTAGCGAAATCGGCGGCGGGGATCAGCGGCCTGAGGACGCAGCCGGCCGCAAATAGCATGGACAGAGCTAGGGCAGCCAGCAGTAGGTTTGAGCCAGGCCCGGCTATGGAAATCAGGATGTGCGCCCGTCTGAACCGTCGGACTCCGCTGAGACGAACGGGGACTGGTTTGGCAAATCCGAAAACAGGTCCACCCCAATAGAACAGAAGCGCCGGCAGGATGACGGTGCCGAACGGATCGATGTGGGCCAGCGGATTCAAGGTCACCCGACCTAGCGAACGCGCGTAATCATCTCCGCACCACCACGCCGAGATGGCATGGGCTGCCTCATGCACAGATAATGAAATCAAGACAACCAACAAAGCCAGAATTCCCACGGTCCAGTTGTGCTCTCCATCGCCCGTAGAGACGCTAGCTGCGGCCAGAACTCCCGAATCGATCGGGTGAATCCAGGTCCAACTGCTCAGCATGCAAACCCCGACACCCCAAGCTAGCCATACCCATGAAACCGTCCCCAGTACGCGGATATGCGTGTTGGCTGCGTTGGGCCGGTGGCGACGGCGGTCGATCAGAAGGAGCACAGCCGCTCCGACCGCGAAGGCAACGCCAACGAATGGAAGAAATGCCAATGAAGCGAGCATCAGCGCCCAAATGGAGACGGCTGTCATCTTCGGCCAAATGGATCGGCGGGCTGAGGCTTCTTTGGCTTCGCGGGTCTGCGCTTGGTCCGGTGTTTCTGGGCGGCATTGAATCCGCTGCATCAACAGCTCAAAGTCGGCAGCCGTGACCAAGAAGCCAATGTCCTCACTATCGCCGCTGAATCGAACCACGGTTCGACCTGCGGCTGGGGAGCAATACAAGTCTCGTGCAAAGTCGCCGCGTGCGATGTCGATACGCATCGAGCCGTGCTCAAGTGCGATGTGCTCGGGATCAGCCTCGATCTGCCAGTCGCGACCCAGGCTGTCAATCCAGGAAAACCCCTTGCCGCCGGAAGGGCCGTCGCTTATGTGATTCGACTGTACGTCGTCCGGCATGGAAGTTCCTCCCGCTTTAACCGATTGTTCACCGAATGATCAATCGTAATCTATCGATCCAACTCCGTCGAACCCATCGCTTGGCTGCTCGAAAGGGCATACAATTTGGCCGCGACCAAAGTCAAAGGCCGGCCCGTCGCAGCCACTTGGGAGTTTATTATGCGAATTGCGGTAACTGGCGGCACTGGCTTTCTCGGCAGGTATATCGTGAACCACTTGACCGCCGGCGGGCATCATTGCCGCTGCTGGTTTCGTAGCGAGAGTGATCGCGGCGGGTTTGACCACGAGAAGCTCATCGAATGGTCGCCGGGCGAGTTGAACGATACCGATTCGACCGATGCCCTGCTCGATGGCGTCGATGCCGTCGTTCACGCGGGCCTGCATCACAACAAAGGACGGTTTCGCGGCGGCGAAGGAGACATCGTCGAGTTCGTCGAAAAAAATGTCGTGGGTTCAATCCGACTTATCGAAGCTGCGCAACGAAAAGGGGTGGGGCGATTCGTATTCATCTCAACCTGCTCGGTGCATGAGGTCATCCTGGATGATCGGGCGCTGGATGAAGCCCATCCACTTTGGTCGGTCTCTCATTACGGTGCCCACAAAGCCGCGATTGAGAAATTCATCCATAGTTTCGGGCTGGGACGAGGCTATAACGTCTGCTCGCTCAGACCTACCGGCATTTATGGCCTGGCAAGACCGATCGAGCGCAGCAAGTGGTTCGACTTGGTCAACAAGGTGCGCGATGGGCAGGGCATTGACTCTGATGCCGGTGGCAAAGAGGTCCATGCAGCTGACGTCGCCACAGCCACCGACATCCTGCTATCCGCCGACGCTGCCACCATCTCAGGCCAATCCTACAATTGCTACGACATGTACATCTCCCAAGAGATGGTGGCTCGAATTGCCAAAGAGGCCTGCGGCAGCTCATCGACCATCTCGACGCACAACAGACAGCCCAAGCACCAGATCGATACGCAAAAGATCCAAGCTTTGGGCATGATCTTCGGCGGGCAGGAGCGGTTGGAGCAAACCGTGCGCGAGATGCTGGACAGCTAGTTTCGATGCCCACGGCAAGTAGCCTGGGCATTTCGATTCCTCTCGGTTGGAATACTGGCCATGAACAAGTGGATCAACCACAGTGACACAACTTGGCCCTGCCCGAGGTGCCTCAAATGGGTAGCGCTGCTGGCCCTGATCTGCGTCGCACCGCTTGTTGCCCAAGAACCCCCAGCTAAGCACGCGCCGGTCCCGAACACGCGGGTAGTCTTGCTGGGCACGGGCACGCCGAATCCTAATCCCGACCGCTGGGGGCCTGCCTTGGCCATCGTAGTCGGCGATCAGGCCTACCTCGTAGATTGCGGACCCGGCGTCGTCCGTCGGGCAGCGGCTGCTCGCGCACAGGGAATCGAAGCTCTCGCCGCCGACAAACTCACCCACATCTTCATCACCCACCTGCATTCGGACCATACCTTGGGCTATCCCGATCTGATCTTCTCGCCGTGGGTGCTTGAGCGCAACGTCCCCTTGGAAGCGTTCGGCCCACCCGGCTTGGCCGACATGACCGAGCACATTCAGCAAGCCTACAAGCAGGACATCCACATCCGCATCGACGGCCTGGAGCAGGCCAATGCGGTAGGTTACAAGGTCAACGTTCACGAGATCGAGCCAGGCGTGGTCTTTCAGGACGACAACGTGAAGGTCATCGCCTTCAAGGTAAGCCACGGTTCTTGGAAGCATGCCTATGGCTACCGATTTGAAACCGCCGACCGCGTGATCGTAGTCTCAGGCGACACCGCCCCAAGCGAAAATCTGATCAAACACGCCACGGGCTGCGACGTGCTGGTGCATGAAGTCTACTGCCAAGAAACCTACAACCGCAGGCCAGCCAAGTGGCAGCAATACCACGCAGCCTTCCACACCTCGACCACGGAGCTAGCCAAAATCGCCAACCGCGTGAAACCCAAGCTGCTAGTCCTGACCCACCAACTACTATGGGGAGCAACCCCCGAGCAGATGATGAGCGAGATCGCCGAGCGCTACCCAGGTAAGGTGAGCTTCGGGAATGACTTGGATGTGTATTAGCTCAGATGCGGGTGCCCCACCCTTGAGTGCAGCGGAAGGGTGGGGGACTGACTCACATCTACTCGGAGGATTGCCTCATCCCAGGCCGCACAGCGTCGAAATGGATCTCGACATCACTCCTTGGACTCTTTGCCTTCACCCGAGAAATTCACTTTCGGCGCTTCCTTGGCGGCCTCTTCTACCTCGAAGTACTCCGCCTCCTCTACCCCGGCCATACCGGCGAACAGTTGGCCTCCTAGTTTTCGGCGGAAGGTGTTTAGGGCTTTGACGGTTTCGTTGTAGCGCATCCTTTCGACCGAGAGGCGGTTCTCGCTGCCCTCTAGTTGGGCCATTAGGGTCATGAAGGACTGATTGGATTGCAGCTGGGGGTACGACTCACGAATAACCAGCAGCCGCGACAGGGCGGACTCGAGCCCTGTTGCTGCTTTGGCCTTTTGGCCGACGGTCTTCGCTTGGGTATAGGCTGCTCTGCTTTCGGCGATGCCCAGGAATACCTTTTCTTCGTGACCGGCTACGCCTTTGACCGTTTCAACCAGGTTCGGAATCAAATCGAACCGCCGTTGCAATTGGTTCTCCACCTGTGCCCAGGCGCCATCGACCTTCTCGTCCAGCACGACGGCTTTGTTGTAACCGCTCCAGGCACAACCGCCCATGACCAGCAACCCGAGAAAAAACACACCCATAATGCCTAGTAAGATTTTGCCTGCATTCATAATCAATACCTCACTGCTTCAATTAGCGATCAGCGTGTTTTCACCGGCAAGATGTCGGTGCCACACAGAAAGACCGTTCTTCAACTAACTTGATTCCAAAGCTGGCCATCACCAACTGGCTCCGCCGCCTCCGCCGCCAAATCCACCCCCGAAGGATCCGCCGCCAAAGCCGCCACCGCCGAATCCTCCGCCACCAAATCCACCACCGCCCCCCCAGGAAGAGTGTGAGCCGCCGCGAAGGGCACTGGACAAAACGCTACCCCAGAACAAGCCTCGCATCAGGCCGCCACCACCGCCTCCTCCACCCCAGTGATTGTGGTTACGATTCCGTCGGGCAATCACCATGAATACGACATACAAGCCGATGAACGGGACCATCGATCCGCCGCAGATCGTCCGCTTAGACGAACGCCCGCTGTAGCGAATATCGGGAATGCCGCTCAAACTAACATTCGCCTCATCAGCCACTTTATTCGCCACCGACACGGTCAACTGAAACAGCCCGTCGGCGTATTGGCTGGATTTGAAGAACTTCTTGGCGATGCTCTTCGATAGGCTATCGCACCAGGCGTCGGGCATCGCGCCCTCTAATCCATAGCCCGTCTGGATGCGCAGCTTGCGCTCCTTCAGGGCCATTGCGATGATGCAGCCATTGTCCTTGCCTTTGACTCCGGGCTTCCAAGTGTCAGCCAAGCGCTGCGAGAAGCCAAAGATGTCCTCCCCTTCCATGCTCGGTACGGTGACCAGGATGACCGTGGCTGTGCTTTTTTGAAAAAGTTCAGCCAACCAGCCTTCCAATTGCTGCTCGACACTAGGCGGCAGCAGATTCGCCCGATCCACGACGAATTGGTTCGTCGGCCTAGGTATGCTCACCTCAGCCAAGACGGCAGAACGGAGCAACCCGATCGGCAGGAGGAACGCCAGAATGACGACTGGCCTATAGCGCATCAGCCATCTCTCCTAACGCTTCTACTTCGCCGTACAGGGATTCAAACTGTGCCCAACCGTGGGCGGCGCCGGTATCCAACGCAGCCCGCACGCCGCTTAGTTTGCGATCGGTCAACTTCTCCATCCCGGCGATCACTTCGAGGGCGGGCTTGGCTTCTTTCTGCCCTTTGAGCCAGAGCAGCCCGCGAAGCGTGCGAATTAGACTTTCGCCCACCGTGGTTTCCAGCTCAGCCAACACCTTGTCCCGACCCGCCGCAGCCAGCAAGCCTTGCCGTAGGCTGATGAGCAGAACTTTCAGCTCCCGCTCACACTGCAAGCGGACGTGGCTAGCCTCAAACTCAAGACCGTCAAAATGGTCAGTGCCAAACAGCGTCAAGTGTTTCTGCTGAATTTCGAGCAGTTCAAGCGGAAACGTATCCAGCGATGCCTCGATGTAAGCCGGCGTCATGATCAGCGGGGCAGCGATTCTCTGCTTACCCAACTTAGCCCCATGCTCTGCCAAGCGTCGAAGAACGCCCAAGTCAACTTTCTTGAGCAATAACACGCTGCGGATCAGGCTGCGGTTGGGGTCGAAGGAACCGGCGGCAACGGCCCCAAAGAGCACCAGCGCATCAGCGTCAGCCGCCGAAATCTCTCGAAGGAGGTTGGCATACTCGAGAACCGTGTCCCGATAGGGCAGTGGTATCCGATCCAAATTGGCGATGTCCTCAGCCATGACCGATCAAGCTCCTCGTTTGGTTGGAAGGAAGATTCCGCACCATTACTTGTGTAACCCAGCTCGAACGGGGTGGCAACTATAGAAACGGACCGAAATTGGAACCGGTGCCGCTACCCGATTCGGCACGGTAAGCAGTATAGCGTATTAGTAGGGCGGGCTCAGTCCATTCTCTTGGCTGATTGATCCACTCCAGCCTGATGAAGCGTGAGGCTGATCGCTTCTCCCTCACCGTCAGAAACGAAGGTGATCTGCGCTTCTACAACCTTGTAAAAGAACTTAGTCTTGGATTCGGCATAGACGGGAATAGCCGGTTGCCCAGTCAGCTGAACGGTCAGGGCATCACCCAGCAGGCGGACTTCGATGATGATGGCTGGGTTGAGTTGATACTTGCCGACATAACCCGACAAAATGCCAAGATCAACGCTCACCTCTTTGCGCTGGGCCGGTTTGAAATCGGCCGGCATCTTCGGGGCGAGAAGATCCCTGCCATTTTGGTGCAGCGTCAAGGTGGTCACACTGCCAGCCTCGTCACGACCAAACGAAATCTGGGCATCGACCACCTTGTAGTAGAACTTGTCGTCGGCGGTTGGATAGACTTGAATCGACTCTTGCCCGCTCAACTTGACGAAGAGCTTCTTCTCGCGCTTGGTCACTTCAAAGACCCGCCCAGCCTGCATCTCGTAGAAGCCCAAGTAATCGTCGAGCTTCTCAGCAGCCAGCTCAACTGTGCGGTGGATCTTCTTGAGTTCATAATCCTTGGCTAGGAAGTGCAGCCCAAGGTCGTCAATGTCGAGCGTGGAATTGGCTAGTACGACGATCGCCCGCTTGTTTTCTCGGTCAAAGCCGCAAAAGCTGTGGTACCCACCAGTGCCGCCGTTATGCCAGATGACCTCGACGCCATGGCGGTCGAGCACATGCCAACCCAAGGCCACGGCCATTCCGGGCCCGGCGGCGTGTCGGCCAGTTTGGGCACGTTTCATGGCTGCTTGCAATGGGCCTTCGTTCAGCTCCATGCTGGCTGCCAAGAACTTCAACATATCACCCGCCGTTGATCGAATCGCACCACAGCCAGCCAGGCAGTCGAAATCCCAATTGGGGACGGGTGTATCGATGCTCCGCGTGTGACCGTGGGCCAGTCTCTTGGTCATCCTACGTGTCAGGGAAATCCTGGTGCTCTTCAGGCCGAGTGGTTTGCAAATGCGGTCGAGGACCAAATCCTCATAGCTGCGCTCAGCCTGGAGCGATAGCGCATGGCCCAGCAGTCCGAAAGCGAGATTCGAGTATTCGTACTGTCCACCGATGTCGCGGGGCAGGCTGTAGTCCTTCAGGAACGCATACATCATGTCAGCCGTGTACGGCGCGTACGGGTTACGCGGGTCCGGAATGATATTCGAGGGGATACGCGGCAGGGCAGAGCGGTGGTTAGCCAGATCGAGCAAGGTGATCGACTTCCCATCACGCTGTGGTACCTGCACGCCATTGGGAAGGAGATTCTGCACAGGATCGTCGAGACCCACTACGCCGCGCTCGACCGCATCAGCCAGCAGAATGGCCGTGAAAACTTTGGTGATCGATCCAATCTCGAAGACTGTGTCTTCGTTTATCGGTCCATCGTCATCACTCGAGCGCCGGCCGACAAAGAAGAACTCCTGTTTATTGTCCGCGATGACCCCAATCGCCAAGGCTGGCGTGTCGCCGTTATCAACGTGCTGCCGCGCAGCAGCCTTGATGTCGTCTGGAATGATGGAGGCCAACGCGGCGGTGCTCAGTGTGAGCGCCGCGGCGATACTGGTGATGATGACGGTTCGCATGGCTCGTGCTCCAAGTACAGCTACTCGTGAATACGCGTCACGGGCGAGCATTGCTGCATGTCCGACCGCCCCCGAATGGAATACTACTTATCACGTTGCCACCGCTTCGGTCAATCGATGACAGGCCCATCCGGTATGGCTCTGCGATTCTGACGGGTCGTGCGAGCAATCATGGCTTTTTGAGAGCATTTTGCGAGGCCCTACTGAGTCTTTGGATTGGGCGAGCCCGCGGTCAGCCGTGTTCACGAAACCAAGTGCTCAGAAAAAGGGTGCAGCGAAGGGGTGGACTGGAAAGGTTGGGCACCCAACGCCGTGGTACGACTGTAGCGGTAGAGCGAGTGGGGAGGTTCCGGCAGAGGCGAGAATCTCGGGAAAGTGCGCGCTAAGTCCGAATAACCGTGCATTGGGTTGACACCCTCATCCATGGGCGAGGTCTTATCTCAGCCGAATCTGCCCGCTATTTATCTGACCCTTTCGTTGGCTTCATTTGGAAATACCCACGCGGCCCAACTTGGGCGTCCGAGCATGTCGAACGCTTGTTGACTAAAGTCCATGAGGGGTTATACAATGACAGAACTCATGTTTTCGAGCGAATGGCCGTTGTCCGAAGTCACGTTGGTTGACGCGTTCGCTGTATCTGGAAGATTTTCATTGAACGGGTCTACATATCAACGATCAATGGGGCCGTTCGAGTCTGGGGCATAGTGGGATCTACAAACTGGGGGTATGAGGATGATGATGCGAGATATCAAACGAGGCTTGTCGGTGTGCCAGCACATCTTGGGCGCATCGATTACGCTGAGAGGCGTGTACAAGAGCCAACGGCATGGCGTGGGGGCATGCCGAACAGCGCTTGCGCTTGGCTTGGTGCTGCTATGGTCGCCGCATTTGCGGGCGGCTGATCCTCCCGTTGATGGGACGGACACCCAAGCACCAACTGGCGATGTAGACGAGGGATTCTTTGGCGACGCGTCTATCCTGCCGCCGTCAGAGACACACTGCGGCGGAATCCTCGTCGATGACTGCAATTCAAACGGCATCGACGACGGAGCCGAGTTCGATCTGCATGGTTTGACGGCTACTTCCAGGGGAGTCTTCGACACTGGCTCGGCCTTTAGACAATTCCATCTAATCGAGAACGATCCAGTCGAAGTCCTCTGCTCCTCTCCGCTTCAGCCGCAGGAGCTGATACTGGACGTCGATGTGGATCCGATCTCCCGCAAGATCTATGGAATCGGGCGTGTCTGTGAACCCGGTGATGGCGGGGGCGACAATTTAGGGGACGATGGCAAGATTTGCAGAGCCCAATTGTACTTAGTGTCGGTGAACGGTGATGTGACCCCAATCGGACTTCCGGGTCCACAAGTCGTGGGCGGTATCGCCTTCACTTCAGACGGAACATTGTATGGCGCGTCCTCTCTTGGCTTGATTACCATTGACCTAGCCACCGGCGCTCAATCAGTTCCGATTTGTCCGGACCAAATGGATTGCACCATGGATGCACAGGGCATGGCTGCCAATCTTGAAGACGACTCGCTCTATGCGATAGTGAGCAGCTCGCCAGGGCAGAACTTCTCGCAAGTCCTCCTGAAGTTCAATGCCGACGGTTCTTTCACATCGATTAGCCTGCTCAGGCCGAATCAGGAAGACACCACAGAGCTGTATTTTGAAGACATTGCCTTCGACCGCCTTCAAAACCCCAGCCGCCTGTATGGGGTGGGCTCAGTGACGTTCAACGATTGCGACGACTGTGATGCCGCGGTCGTCTGTGCCGGTTGCGACACCGAGGAATGGCGTGCCCTTAAGATCAATCTGAACAGCAGCGTCGCCACCTTCAACACGCAATTCGATTTCCACATGATTGGGTTGGGCGCCAGGTACATCGCACCCTCCGATTGCAATACGAACCGGATTCCCGACGAGTGCGAAGAGGACTGCAATACCAACGGCATTCCCGACGATTGCGACATTGCCGATGGTACGAGCGACGATGGCAACACCAACGGTATTCCTGACGAGTGCGAAGAGGTGCCCACATGCAGCTGTCATGACGACGTCTCAGTACCGTGCCAGGATCCCAATGGCGCAACGGTAGACTTCGGCGTGCCCGCCTACGACCCCTTCCAATGCTACTTTACCGGTACGTGTCCTGATGGCGGGATCTGCATTGAAGGATCCTGTGTTACACCAGTATTGGCAGGCACCCAAGGTGAATTTGGTTGCGCGGTCGAATGTTTCCTGGGGATGGGTAGTACGCCGGATGGCCTCGTCTCGTTGGGCAACAGCGGCATTGCTCAGTTCCCAATCGGAACTTCGGACGTGACTTGCTTCACGTTCATCGACTTCAATTCTAACGGCAACGGGAACGACAACGATCAACCGCGCCAGACAGATGGCGGAGGGATTGAGATTATCGATTCCTGCACCTTCCAGGTTACGGTTGGCGATGGTTGCGTGCCTCCTCCTCCTCCGCCGCCGCCAGGTTGCACGGACGAGGACGCTGACGGGGTCTGCGACAACGACGACGACTGCCATGGCACCCCGGCTGGCGAGACTGTTGATGCAGTCGGTTGTTCCTGCAGCCAGCTCGATGCCGATCAGGACTCGGTCAACGATTGCGACGATCAGTGCCCCGGCGAAGACGACACGCTCGACAGCGACAACGACAGTGTCATCGACTGCCTGGATAACTGTCCCGACGCTTCCAATACCGATCAGGCTGATGGAGACGGCGATGGTGAAGGCGATGCCTGCGACAACTGCCCCGCAACCATTAACCCGGTCAACCCGCTGACTGGCCAACAAAACGACGATGACGGCGACGGCATTGGCGACGCCTGCGACAACTGTCCGGGTGACACAAATTCCGGGCAGGCTGACGCCGACAACGATGGCCTAGGCAATGTCTGCGACGATTGCGATCTCGGGCCGAACGTTGACGCGGATCAGGATGGCGTCTTTGACGCCTGCGACCTCTGTCCCGACGATGCAGATTCGACCAACTCCGACCGCGATTTGGACATGATTGGCAATGTATGCGACAACTGCCCGAACGACGCCAACGCTGACCAGGTCGATTCCGATGGTGATGGCGTGGGCGATGTTTGCGACGTCTGTCCGGACGATGCAGATGATCAGTCTGACAGTGACGGTGACGCCGTCGGTGATGCCTGCGACAACTGTCCAGCCATACCGAACCCAGATCAGGCTGATGAGGATGGCGACGGCGAAGGTGATGCTTGCGAGGAAGTAGAGGCAGGTGCGCCAGATCCGATAAATACAAGCGGCGACGAGTCGCCGGAGCAGCCAGTTCCGCCAACGGGCGGTGCAGCTGGCCGCGGCTGCGGTATTTTCAACGGCGTAGCCATGATCTGCTTGCCGTTCTGCTTGCTCGGTTGGATGAGTAAGCGTCGCCGAGTCGCCTGAGGCGGTTCGAGACCTTTAGTTCTTACGTAACTTCGCGGCCAGGGTCGATTCATCGACCCTGGCCGCTTTCTTGAATTACCGCTCCTTGCTTGCGATTGCGTCGCAACCCTTGGGCGCAAAGGGTAGGGGGGGATGACGTTCTGCTCCCCCACAGCCGGGCTGAGGAAGAGGCCTATTTGGCGAAGGCTGCTAGTTGGGCAGAGGACGAGGGGGCAGTTGGTTACCGATGTGTGGACTTACATCAGGTTCACTTGGCCAGAATCTCGGTGATCGCTCGGTAGATTTGCCGTTCCAGGGCTTTGTCTCTGCCAACCGTCTTCCAGACCGCATCTTGCTCTGGCGTACTAGCCGCCCCGCGCTCCGCTGGCGTATCGCTGGGAATGTCGCTAATGGTGTGCGATCGCTGGTACATTCGGTGAGCCCCGGATTGGTTTTCTTCTATCGAAGCTCTACAGCCGACAACTACGCCATCGCCCTCTGGCTCAATGCGGATCTCTACAGATTTGCGGACGGCTCGCTTGGACCGCAGCTTGCTGTCGAGAACGGTCGCCTTGCGGGGAGCTGATGTCAGCACCGCCGCCGTCTTTAGATAGCCTCTGCCCGGCTCGCGCACTTCGATCTTGAACCGCTCCTGCAGCGCCTGCTCGGCGGCGTCAAAAGCGTCGGCCATCTGGGCAGAGAAGTGCTGCCGCTGCATGGAAAGAGAACTTCTGGCCGGGGTCGACTCACTACAGCCGTTCAGCGACAGACCCAAGACCGCAACGATAGCAACCGTCCAGCGATGGAATTGCATGTACCTTCGACCCCAATCAAAAAAAACAATGACCCATTGATTGACCGCCGGGTCATTATCCCCCAATCGACTTCACAATCAAGAAACCTCGATCATGCGCACGATTTCTTGACTTGCTCACGCGTTCGATCCCGGCATGCTTTCGCCCCAGATTCGCCACATCCCTCAGAATAACATGCGGGCTATGCCCGTAGGCGTTGCAGATAGTCGAGCAGCAGCCGCACGCCAAAGCCGGTTGCTCCTTGCGGGCAATAGGCCCCGGCGCTATCGATGGTGGCTACTCCGGCGATGTCCAAATGGGCCCAAGCAGTCTTGGGCTCCACAAACTGCTTCAAGAAGATCGCCCCTTGGATCGCATGCGCTTCCCGCGTGGATGAGTTCTTGAAGTCGGCGTCGGGGCTGCTTAGCAACTCCAGATACTCGTCATCCATGGGCAATTCCCATAGACGTTCGAAAGTTCGTTCACCTGCATCGACAAGTGAATCTCTGAGTTTGGGGTCATTGCAGAAAATGCCTCCACGGGTATGGCCCAGCGAGATCACCACGCCGCCGGTCAGGGTGGCTAGATCGATCATTGCTCGCGGCTTGAACTGCCGCTGGGCGTAGGTCATCGCATCGCAGAGCACCATTCTGCCTTCTGCGTCGGTGCTTACGATCTCGACTGTCTTGCCTGCCATCGTGGTGATGATGTCGTCGGGCCTGTAAGCACCTCCGGAAATCATGTTCTCAGCCGCTGATATAATGCCAATCACTGGCACGGGAAGCTTCATGGCAGCCACGGCCTGCATGACGCCCATGACAGCCATACCGCCGCACTTGTCGTACTTCATGCCCAAGATTCCATCTTTGGGCTTGATCGAGTAGCCGCCCGTGTCAAAAGTGACAGCCTTGCCTACCAAGACGACCGGCTTGCCTTTCCCCTTGCCCGCATGTTTGATCACGATCAGGCGAGGTGGCGTATCACTGCTCTTGCCCACTGACAAGATGCCGCCCATCTTTAATCGCGCCATCTGCTTTTCGTCGAGAACTGTGCACTTTAGCCCGTTCGACGAGCACATCGCTTTGGCTCGCTTAGCCAACGACACTGGATTGATTACATTAGGTGGTTGGTGGGAAAGTTCGCGGCAGAGGTTTACGCCTGCCGACGCCATCGCAGCTTGTCGCACGCATTGTGTGATCGCCTTGGCATTCCCAGTGACAAGCAGTTGCACCGAAGCAACCGGACGACGCTTGCTTTTCGACTTGTATTGCTCGAACCGAAAAGCACCCAACATTAACCCTTCGCAAAACGCTTCAGCCTCTGCCGGCGCGAATCCGCCACACGCTTGAGGGTCGACGGCTACTTTGGTGAGCTTGCGAGCAGCCAGCCATTTGGCGGCGTGTCCGCCGGCGCGCCGAAGTGTATCAGCCGTCCTCTTACCCTTGGCACCCATGGAAATCACGGCTGTGAGGGCGCCGTTAGATCGCAACGTGGTAACATCACCACCCAATTCACCCACCTTCAGCCCGGCCAGGTTCCCCCCTGGCGAATCCTGCGTACCCAGCGTGCCGCCAAAGGCGGGCACAATGCAATCGCCGCCTCGCCATTTTGTCCGCTGGCTAACTGATATCTTCATTATTGAGTCTCCGTGTCCCGGTGAAGAGGTTATCGACAGGGCCTCTCGCTACGCCCTATGAGGGCCCGATGGTAAGCGTCGCGCAGTCTCGGGGCAACGCAGGCGGCTCAGAATGTTGTCCAAACGCCTCATCCCGCACAGACGGCCCCTCGCTGGCTAGTGCCTAGGGCCGATAGCAAGTCGCGCGGAGGCCAGTCAGGGTCTGGAATCAGCATTTCAGCACTGAGAATGAGGGTTTGTCGCCCTTCGGACCTCGGCGTGCCGGAGTATGATTGGAAAGAAGTATGTTGGAGGGGTGGTTATGAAGCGGTTTGCAATGTGTCTAGTGCTGGCGATGCTCGGAGCATCGGTAGGGGGCTGTGGATCGACATTTGTTGAGCCGGGAGGGGGCCCGATGACCCGGGTAGCCCTCTTCGATGCCAGCCCTGGGTGGCCCTCTGGCCAACATATGCAGTATAAGAGTACTTGGCCATCTACCGTCAAATACGGGGCCGTCAGCCAGCAAATCTTCTTCACCGAGCGGTTCACCGATATCCAGCACTCGGGGAATTTCGGCCGTCGGTCCCTGGACACGGTTATCCGTAGAACCGACACAATCCGTACAAGCCGATCTCTTCGATAGCAGCCGTCATCCCGCTCACGGCGGGCGGTGTAGCTCGGCAAAAACACCCCATTTCATGACTGCGACAGGTGGCTTGATGGCGCAAACCCATTGCGGTACTATGGTTTGCGTCGATTGGCGGCTGTGAACTGTTTGGTGCACTTGGCCGATAATCGACGATAGATCCTGAGGCAGGGGCTGGATCTTACATGTAGTCTTGCGTCAATCAGGCGCGGTGATGAGGTTGTGCAGTCAGAGCTGTAAGGGTCGACCATGGCTACAATTACCAAGAAGGAACTCATCGACAGGATCGCTGAGGCTACCGATAGCAAGCGCGTCCAAGTCAAGCGCATCGTCCAGATGTTCTTGGACCAGATCGTCGATGAGTTGGGTGAAGGTAACCGCTTGGAATTCAGGGACTTCGGTGTGTTTGAGACCAAAGTCCGCGCCGCTCGCACCGCACAAAACCCCAAGACGCTCGAACGTGTGCCTGTCCCCGCCAAGCGGACCATTCGCTTCAAGGCAGGCCGACTGATGAAAGAGCGGCTGACCGAAAACACAGACCGATTCGACCCTGCCACCGGGTTGCCGGTAGACCCGAGCATCGCCAGCTCCAATCGGGCGACCGGCTAGTTCGCTGACGGTCACCTCCCAAAAAGTCTCTGGGGCGCAACTCTATTGCGCGCTGGTAGTTGTGGCCGTTTTCCGGCGGCGGGTGGTCATGCGCTTTCCTGGTCAATTCGCTGCTCCCAGGCCGCATTGAGTTCCCCCAGTTGGTCTTGAAGCGATTTCACTTGGGACTTGAGTTCCCGGCTTGCTTCTGGATCTCTGTAGATGGACTCATCTGCAAATCTCTCGTGCAAGGCGGCTAGCTCGTCTTCCCCGGCGACAATCCGGCCCTCGATCTGCGAGAGGGTCAAGGCATCGAATTGCGCGTCCTGCTTGCTTGACGCAGACGATGTTGGGCGCTGTTTCTTCTTGGGAGAACGACTGCTCGGCTGTTTCTGAAGCTCCTCGGCTTCCCGCTTGCGCTCAGCCTCCTCTACATAGTATGAGTAATTGCCTTCGTAGAGGTTGTGTCCAGTGTGCTCGATCATCAGCATTCGTGTTGCAATGCGATCCAAGAAGTAGCGGTCGTGGCTGACCACAATGATGGTCCCTGTGTACCCGGTGAGGGCAGCCTCGAGCACTTCGCGCGACGGAATGTCCAGGTGGTTGGTCGGTTCATCCAAGATGAGCAGCTCGGGTTCCGATAGAATCAGCTTTGCCAACCGAGTGCGACTCTGCTCACCGCCAGATAGTTTGCCTATCGGTTTGAAGACGTCATCCCCGGTGAAGAGGAAGCTCCCCAAGAAGGATCGGATTTGCGTTTCGGAAAGATCGGGTCGCGATTCAACCACCGTCTCCAACACATTCTTCGATCGATCCAAGTCGGCGTGCTCTTGATCGTAGTAGCCAGCCTGCCCACGGCTCGACAGCTGAACCGTGCCTTCATCCTGTTCGACTTGGCCTAGAGCGATTTTCAAGAGCGTGCTCTTACCTGTTCCATTGGAGCCGGTGATGCCCAGCCGATCCTGCGGACGTACCTCCAGATTCAAGCCGCCAAACAAGACTTTGTCGTCGTATCGCTTGCTCAGTCCGCGGCAGACTAGCACGCTGTGATCAGCGCGGAGATCGACCTCTTTGAACCGAAACCTGGTCGCATTTTTTTGCTTAGGAGCTTCAAGCACGAACTCGCCCGAGGCGATTCGCCGTTCCAATCGCGTGCGCCTGCCTTTGGCTTCCTTGCCTCGCTGGCGGGCGATGTGCTTGGCGATGAAGGCCCTTTCCTTCTCGATAAATTCTTTGTCGTTTTCGTACCGGCGCTGATCGGTCAACGTGCGAAGTGCCTTGACCTTAACGAAGTTCGAGTAGTTGCCCGGGTACACAGAGATGCGGCGCCGCTCGACCTCGATAATCTTGGTGGCCAGCTTGTCCAGCAAGTAGCGGTCATGAGAAATGATAACTGATCCACCGTGATGACCGACCAGGAACTTCTCAAGCCACCGCGTAGCGGCGATATCCAGATGATTGGTCGGCTCATCGAGCAAGAGCAGTTGTTGATCCTCAAGCAAGAGTTTGCCCAAAGCTGCCCGGCACTTTTGACCTCCAGATAGGGCGGAGATGGGCAGTTGGTGGTCGGCCTGGCTGAATCCGAGGCCGCCAAGGATCTCGTTCAGGCGGGTCTGAAACCCGTACCCTCCGCCGGCCTCAAAACGGGCGTGCAGCTTGTCGTACTCAGCCATCAGTTCTGACAGTTTCGGCCCGTCGTGGTGCTCAGCCATCAGGTGGGAGAGATCGAGCAGTTGCGATTCCAGTTTCAGTAGTGGTTCAAATGCATGCCCGACTTCCTCGTGTAGTGTTCGGCCCGAATCGAGCTGCGGTTCTTGAGAAAGCATGCCGACGCCGAGGTTCTTGGTTCGGGTGACAGTGCCTCGGTTGGGGGCCTCCAACCCGCTGATCAGCCGAAACAGAGTGGTCTTGCCAGCGCCGTTGGCCCCGACCAATCCGACGCGCTCTCCGGTGCGAATCTCAAGAGAGAGATCCTCCAAGACCACCTGCGAGCCGTACTCCTTCAAGATGTCTTGAAGCTGGATCGATCCCATTCGCTTATGCTACTTGGTAGCGTGGGGGAATGCATCTGTCGAACTCACTCACTGCCCGATTAGGCAGGAGCAGGTGCTGCCCAACTCTCGTGGGTGCCGCTCATCTTCATCCTGGTTGCTATGCGTTGGCTTCTTGGCCGGTGGGGCGGTACATTGGCCGGTGGGTCTACCTATCCGCACGCGTCACCAGCACAGCGACATCTCGGGCTGGTTCGACCGAAACCTGAGAGGTGAGCCGATGGTCGGCACTGAGGAACCGAGCAAATCTGAAACGGGAATCGCCGTGCCCCGGGCGATTACCGCGTCCCATCATCCGCGCAGCCCTTGGCGTGCGTACTTGTCGGTTGTGTTTTGCGCATCGCTTTTTGCGGTGAGCTTGGCGTACTCCCTGAAAACCTGCAATCGGATGATCGAAATGCGCGCGCCGCTGATGGGCGCCGCAATGGAGCTTGGGATCGAGGCTGCCCTGGCACACCTCTGGTTCGAGGAGTTCCTCAGCGGTGATCGGAGCGAAGACATTGCGGAGGTGTGGGCACGTCTGGACCAATCCGCCTCGTATGCAAGGGCTATGCTCGACGGAGGGCGCGTTCCCTCAGGATTGATTGTTCCGCTTGAGGATCCCCAACTCCGCCGCGAGATTCAGGAAGTGCTCAGCAAGCTTTCCGACTTTCGGGCGATTGCCGAAGAGAGGTTCGCTGCCAAGGAAGGGGCAGCCGCGGGTGCGGAGCTCGACCGGCGCTTCGACGCAGTATTCGAAGACCTCCTCGCCCAATCTGACCGGGTAGGGGCGGACCTGAGACGACTTACCGCGAGCGACCTAAGGCGATTCCACATTGTTCAAGGTGTCCTAATTGGCGCGTGCGCCCTGATGGCGGTCGCTCTGGTGTTTGGGCTCGGTCGATACGACCGGGCAAGAACTCGGACGCTGCTGGCCTTGGCCCAGAGCGAGGAGAATCTGCGAATAACGCTGGAATCGATCGGCGACGCGGTGATCGCCACCGACACGCAAGGGCGGGTCACCCGGATGAATCCCGTGGCTGAGGCGATGACGGGCTGGACCTCCGCAGAAGCCGAAGGTCGCCCGCTGCCCGAGGTGTTCCAGATCATCAACGTCCAGACGCGGATGGAAGTGCAGAATCCGGTGGAGAAGGTCTACAGGGATGGCCTCGTGGTCGGCTTAGCGAATCACACCCTGTTGATCGCCCGCGATGGGACCGAACGCCAGATTGCCGACAGTGGTGCGCCCATCAGAAACCAACAGGGGGCGATCATAGGCGTCGTGCTGGTCTTCCGCGACGTGACCGAAGCCTATGCGAAGGATCTTGAGCTGCGCGAGGCCCACGTCTTGCTCAATGCGACTGGGCGGATGGCCAAGGTGGGCGGTTGGGAACTCGATGCGATCACAAATGAAGTAACCTGGAGCGAGGAAACCGCTCGCATCCATGAACTGCCGCTGGGCTACAAGCCGACCAGGGATCAGCTGATCGACTTCTTCCATCCTGATGAGCGTCAAGCAATCGCAGACGCGGTTCAGCGGGCCATCGATCACGGCGAGGCGTATGACTTAGAGACCCGCTTCATCACCGCCAAGGGCAAGCACCTCTGGACACGCATGATTTGCGAGCCCATTCTCGAAAACGGCAAGACGGTGAAGCTGCGCGGTACCTTCCTGGACATCACCGACCGCAAACTTGCCACATTAGAGGCCACTCGATTCGGTCGTGTGCTGGAAAGCGCTCTGAACGAAATCTATATTTTCGACGCCCAGACGCTCCGATTCATGCAGGTCAACCGCGGCGCAAGAGAGAACTTGGGTTACTCGATTGAGGAACTCTACGACCTGACCCCCATCGACTTGAAACCGGAGTTGACAACTGAATCGTTTGCCGAGTTGGTCGCCCCCTTGCGGGCTGGCGACCGAGAGAAAGTCGAGTTCGTGACGGTACATCGCAGGAAGGACGGCTCGCTGTATCCTGTCGAGGTTCATCTTCAACTCGCGGGTGAGGGTGAGCCGATGTTCGTCGCCCTCATTCTCGACATCACCGAACGCGTGCTGGCAGAGGAGGCAACAAAGGACAAGCAAGATCAGCTGGACGACCTGTTGTCCAACATGGGTGTCATCGTCTTGGAAGGTAATCCGTTCGACTTTAATTATGTGGGAGGGCAGGTTGAGCGCATGCTTGGGTATCCGAAGCAGGCGTGGTTCGACGATCCCCAGGGCCCAGTCGGGTTTTGGGCAAAACACCTTCATCCCGTCGACCGGGGCGTAGCTGACGTGTGCAAAGCTGCGATTGAGAAGGGGCAGGACCATTCATTCGAATATCGCATGATAGCCGCGGATGGCAATGTGGTCTGGTTTCACGACGCAGTCACCGTAGAAACGGAGAACGGAAAACCTATAAAAACTCGCTCGGTCATGGTGGACATCACGCAGCAGAAGCGTGCCGCGGAGGAGCTGGCCAGTGCGCATCGACTCTTAGAAGCAGTGATCGAGCAGGCACCAATCCCAATGGTGATCGCAGCGCCCGGTGGTGAACTAACATTGTTCAATGCCGCCGTCATACAGCAGTTAGGCCTAGACGATTCCTCCCCTCTTCAACGCGGGATGAACCTCCTTGAGCTCGAGCGTACATGGATTGATTACTATGCAAATGGTGATCGCGTCCCCATCGATCAGCTGCCGCTCACGTTGGCCCTGGAGGGGAAGACGACCAAGAACTTGGAGATACGGGTCGTCAGGGCCGACGGAACCGAGGGATGGGAGGTGGTGAACGCAGCGCCCATTTACGACGATGGCGACCAGCTGATCGCCGCTCTCGTTGCCTTTCCCGACATCACGGACCGGAAGAAAGCAGAAGAAGCGCTCCGCCGCAGCGAGGAGAGGCTGGACTTGGCAGTCCGTGGAACGTCAGACGGAATGTGGGATGGAGAGATTGCGACTGGAAAAGAGTACTGGTCTCCCCGGTACGTGGAGCTGCTGGGATACGGTCCCGATGAGGTAGAAGCATCCTATGATCAGTTTCTCGCGTTCCTGCACCCTGAAGACAGGGATGATGTCCATGAAGCAGGCAGGCTGCACCTGGAAGAGAACCTGCCCTATGATCGCGAGTTCCGTTTGCGAACCAAGAGCGGTGAATACCGCTGGTTTCAGTCTCGCGGTGAGGCGTCGCGGGATGAAAGCGGCAGGGCGTACCGATTCGCAGGCTCAATCCGTGACATCACCGAGCGAAAGCAATCAGATGCGATAAGGGTTGGCCAACGACGGATCCTTGAGCAAATAGCCAAGAGCAACACCTCGCTAATCGAGGTTCTCGAGACCATCATCCATGTGACAGAGAATCTATTCACGAATATTCGGGCAACGATCCTCCTAGCCAAGGGCAACAAACTGTTCAGCGGCTCGGCACCAAGCATGCCTACCGCCTACAACGATGCAATCAATGGAATGGAAATTGGCCCCAATGCTGGATCCTGTGGTACGGCCGCCAGTCGCGGGGAGCGCGTGATCGTCTCCGATGTGAGCAGCGATCCCCTATGGGCGGATTTTTGTCACTTGGGTTTGGAGTATGGATTCAGGGCTTGTTGGTCTGAACCGGTATTCGATGCCAACAAGAGAGTAGTCGCTACCTTCGCCCTTTACCGTGACAAGTGCGGTTTTCCTACCGCCAGCGAGATCCAGCTGATCGAGGGCATGGCCAATCTGGTGAGCATTGCGCTTGAGCGCCAGCAGACAAGCGAAGAACGGAACCGCTTGGCGACTGCCATCGAGCAGGCCGGCGAGAGCATCGCTATCACCGATGTCCTGGGGATGATCCAATACATCAATCCGGCCTTCGAGCGCACTACTGGGTTTGCGGCCACCGAGGTCATTGGGCGAAGTCACAACATCGTCAAGAGCGGGTCGCACGACGTCGCCTTCTACAAGGATATGTGGGGCAAGCTCGCGAGTGGCCAGACATGGAGAAGTCGCTTCATCAACAAGAGGAAGGACGGCTCTCTCTTCTTGGAAGACACCGTGATCTCCCCGGTTCGCGATACGGACGGCAAGATCATAAATTTCGTTGCGGTGAATCGCGACGTTACCAAGGAGGTTGCTCTAGAGGATCAGCTTCGCCAGGCGCAGAAGATGGAGGCCATCGGCCAGCTGGCTGGCGGCGTAGCCCACGACTTCAACAACCTGTTGACCGCCATCCTGGGCAACAGCGAGATGCTTCTGTCAGCCGTGGCCAGAGAGGCGGAGAAGCTTTCTGAAGAGATGTTGCGCTCGGGCCTGGAACAGATCCAGTCCGCAGGGAAGCAGGCTGCTTCGTTGACCCGCCAGCTTCTTGCGTTTGGCCGCCGCGAAATCATCAGAGCGGAAGTTCTAGACCCAAAGACCGTTATCGGTGACATTGAGGATTTGCTGCGAGGATTGATCGGCGAGCACGTCCAGCTCGACCTCACACTGGGTGCGGGGACGTATTTCATCCACGCTGATCCGGGGCAAGTCGAACAGGTCGTTATGAACTTGGTGGTCAACGCAGCCGACGCCATGCCAGAGGGCGGTCGTATTGAGGTTCGCATCGAGGAGGCCGAGTTGGATGAGGCATCGGTAGCGGGCCACCCAGACATGAAGCCGGGGCGATATGTAAAACTTTGTGTGATCGACAGCGGTGCGGGCATGACCCCGAACACCCTGGAGCGCATGTACGAACCGTTTTTCACCACCAAGCCGGAGGGCACTGGCACTGGACTGGGCTTGGCCTTGGTTTACGGGACGGTGAAGAAGTTGGGCGGGCATATCAGCGTGGACAGCAGGCTCAGCGAGGGCTCAACCTTCACGGTCTATGTCCCCGTCGCAGATAAGCAGCAAGCCGAGGGGAAGCTGGATGGTGAAGCTGACCCTGTATCTATGGGAGAGACCATTCTGGTGTGCGAAGATCAGGACGCCGTTCGCGACATCATCTGCCAAACACTGGCCGTTGCGGGCTTTGAGGCAATCGAAGTAGAGGGTGGAGAACAGGCGCTGGAAGCGATGGCGACGCACGGCGACAAGATCGATCTGCTGATCTCAGACATTGTCATGCCAGGAATGAGCGGCAGAGAACTCGCAGACAATCTCAGGCAAGAACACCCGGATTTGCGCGTTCTCTTTGTATCAGGCCATTCGTCGAAGCACCTCGACGCCAGCATGGTGCGAGGCAGAGGTACGGAATTCCTGCAGAAGCCATTCGGGCCCACGGCTTTGCTGGAGCGCGTTCGCGAGCTACTCGAAGTCAAGAGGACCACCGGGTGACACATCGAGTGCCTCTGGCAACGAGCTCTTCCGCAAGATCGCTAAAGTCCTCGGAGCAGCCCGCACCTTCCCAAGACCATCTGACCTCACCGAAATGGTTGACGCGGTCGAGCAACTGCTCGTCCAGACATGAACTCGCGGAGGAGCCACCAATTCACGCGCCAGCGTCAAGGATCGGCACGTTCGTAGAGTCCTTGTCCTGTGTACCTGAGGCGGCCTTGGCGGACCAGTTCGTCCCAGACTGCTTTGGGGTATTGGTGGGGGGGCGTGATGGCTACGATTCCCGAATCTCGTCCGCCACTCATCGGTCCTTTGCCGAGGCCTGACTCCGCGTCGAGCCGGGCCAATTTGAGGCGCTTCTTGAAGGCCTTCATCGCCTTGCGGAGTTCCTCGGCCGGCGGGGCATCAGCCTCCGAGGATGGCTTGTCTGGATTCGTGTGCTCTGGCTCCACGAGGCACCTCCTTTGTTGAGTTCTGTTCCGCCCGAGCTTGCTCGCAGGCAGTCCAACTAGCGCACCCATCATACACCGGCAGGATTCCGAGGCCATCAGCGCCCTTTTGCCTAGGAAATGGACCAGAAGCCCCGCAAGCTTGCAGTTCCCCAACTTGCCTCTAATCCCAGTCCACACCTTTTCGGCATGAGCCGGCCGCATCCTGGGTTGCTTATGGGACCAATTGGGCCTTAGAATGCCGGCAGTTCAGCTGAATTGATGCCCAGGTATAGTGAGATTTGGGGCGTATCGATGGTAGAGGCGAAGATTGGCAAAATCGGGTGTGTGGTCTGCGTGCTCGTGGCGACCTTGGCCGCTCAGGCGGAAGATCCCAGGCCCCGTGCGCAGCAGTTGGAATACGACCCATCGAGCGCTCAGTTTGTAGATTCGCCCCCACCGATTCCGGGCACCCCATTGGGGGACTTGAGGATCGGGCGACAGTATCTCGGACAGGGCGATTATGGCAAAGCCAAGCGCCAAGTGAAGCAGTGGCTTAAAGACTATGGTCCGGATGATCCTTTGACCGCCGAGGCATACCTGTTGCGGGCTGAGGTCGGGGTTGCCCGCCGGGACTACTACAAGGCCTATGAACAGCTCAAGGAATTCGTGGCCGAGTTCGCAGGAGGTGCGCTTGTGAGCCGGGCTCTGGAGCTGGAATTTACCATCGCTGAGGTCTTCTTGAGCGGAACGAAGCGCAAGATCCTGGGTATGAGGCTCCTGAAAGCTCAGGATAAGGGGATTGAGATTCTCGACGAAATATCCAGTCAGTATCCCGAGTCGAGAATGGCGGAGTTGGCTATCAAGACCAAGGCGGACTATTACTTCGACCATGGTGAATACGGCTTGGCAGAACTGGAATACTCCCGGTTGCCGCAGGAGTTTCCCCGAAGTAGGTATGTCCCGTTGGCCATGCTGAGATCTGCCCAGGCGGCCTTGGCTAGCTTTGCGGGGATCGAGTTTGATGACGCGCCCCTGATCGAGGCACAGGAGCGATTCCGGATTTTCTCAGCCCAATATCCGGTCCAAGCTGAGCAAGAGGGTGTCGGCCAGATTCTGCGGCAAATCGACGCCCAGCGTGCGGCCAAGGAGTTTTCGGTCGGGCAGTACTACGAAAGAACTAAGCACGCGTCGGCGGCGACTTTCTATTATCGGACCACCTGTGACAATTGGCCTGATACCGTGGCCGCATCTCAGGCGAGGGAGCGGTTGGCTGACATGGGAGAATTGACTGATTTTGTTCCAGGTGAGCAAGAGGCCCCGAAAGCGGAGGCCGCATCATGACGATCAATAGAATGCGGATTGCCCTTCCGACGCTTTCGTTTGTGCTCTGCATCGGTAGTGGCTGTGGTTATTCGATGACCAGGCCTTTCCCGGATGGCATCGAATCTGTGCATGTAGAAACCTTCCACTCCAAGGATTTCAGGCGGGGTTTGGAGTTTGAGTTGTCAGAGGCATTGGTGAAGCGGATCAACATGGACACGCCGTACCGTATCGCCGCGCTCAAGACCGCCGACACGGTACTGAGCGGCGAGATTCTAGAGGTTCGCAACCGGTCGGTCGGAAATGACTTTGTCACCCAGCGACCGCGTGAGATCACCGCGACGGTCGTGGCTGCTTTTCGATGGAAGGATCTCCGCTCCGGGAAAATTATCTTGGAGCGAGAACGGTTTATGTACACAACCAGCTATATCCCACCGGTGGGTGAAACGTTTTCAAAAGGCATGGTTCGGGGGCTTGACGGGATGGCAGAGGTCATCGTCGAAGCCATGGAATCCTCCTGGTAGCCTGCCTATGATCACCACGGGGCTTCGTAGTCCCCACGTTTGTTGAACCGTCGAATGTTTGGAGTGTGTTGATGCCCGAAGGCAACGACCAGCAGAACCAGGATCAGAATCAGAAGCCCGGCCCCAGCTTGAAGATGTCGCGCGGGGTGATCAGTTGGCTGATTTTTGTCAGCTTGGCCCTGATGTTCTTGGTCATGCTGAACAAGAACGGGATGTCCACCACGCGCATCGACATCAACACCTTCCGCACTGAAGTCATCAACGGCAACGTAGCGGAGATCGTGATTCGTGACGAAACCATTACGGGAAAATTTCACGAAATCCAGGGGGCCAATCCTGAAGGAAGCCGCAATTTCGAGGTGCGATATCCCAAGCTGGCTATCGACGACAATTTCATCAAATGGATTACCACCACTTCGCCAGAAACCAAGCTCAGTGACGAACCTCGAAGCATCTGGGTGGACGTTCTGATTAGCCTGCTGCCTTGGTTGCTTATCTTTGCCTTCATTTGGTTTGTGATCCTCCGCCAAGTTCGAAGTGCGGGCGGGGGTATGGGCATGCTCGGCAATTTTGGTCGATCAAAGCATCGTCTAACATCCAAAGAGCACACAAACATCACCTTTGCAGACGTTGCGGGCATTGAGGAAGCCCGGGATGAAGTTTCGGAGATCATCGAATTTCTGAAATCTCCCAAGAAATTCCAGCGTTTGGGGGGCCGCATTCCTCGCGGCGTCCTGTTGGTTGGCGAGCCAGGCTGCGGCAAGACATTGCTGGCCAAAGCGATTGCCGGCGAAGCGGATGTGCCGTTTTATTCGATCAGTGGATCTGATTTTGTGGAGATGTTCGTCGGCGTCGGTGCCTCCCGCGTACGCGATTTGTTCAAGCAGGCTAAGGACAATTCGCCGTGCATCATCTTCCTTGACGAAATCGACGCAGTTGGGCGTCGCCGCGGAGCTAGTTTTGGAGGCGGTGGTCACGACGAGCGAGAGCAAACGCTCAACGCCATCTTGGTCGAAATGGACGGCTTCGAGACGTCCGATCAGGTGATCGTCATCGCAGCTACGAACCGCGTTGACGTGCTGGACAGCGCCCTCATTAGGCCCGGCCGCTTTGATCGGCAGGTCTACGTGCAGCTTCCCGACGTGAAAGGTCGATACGACATTCTCAAAGTTCATGCCCGCAAGATCAAGCTGGGGCCAAACGTGGATCTGCGCCGTGTTGCTCAGGCGACACCAACCTTCAGCGGGGCTGATTTGGCTGCGCTGATCAACGAAGCGGCACTTCTGGGCACTCTCTCGGATAGAGAATACGTCGAACAGGACGACCTTGAGGAGGCCCGCGACAAGATTCGTTGGGGCAGGGCCAAGAAGAGCAGAGTCGTCGATGAGAAAGAAAAGATCGCCACCTCGTATCACGAAGCCGGGCACGCTTTGGTGCAGTCGCTGGAGCAAGACTCGGATCCGGTTCACAAAGTCAGCATTATTCCGCGAGGGCCTTATGGTGGGGCGACCTTCTCCCTTCCAGAGAAAGACCGCAGCAACATCAGCCGGAGCTATGTGCTGGCTCAAATGCGCATCCTTTGTGCGGGGCGAATCGCCGAGGAGATGTTCACCGACGATGTGAATACAGGTGCTGCCGCCGACATTCGCCAGGCGACAGACCTAGCTCGTCGAATGGTATCCGAGTGGGGTATGTCCGAACGTCTGGGTTTCGTCTCGTATGCCGACGAAGGCAACCAGTCGATGTGGATGGATATGCCAGGCAACCGGAATTATTCCGATGAAACTTCGCGGGCGATCGACGAAGAGGTGCGCCGTTGTCTCGACACCGCGTACAGCGAAGCCAAGCGCATCTGCCAAGAGAATAAGACTCAAATCGAAGCCCTCAAGGATGCCCTGGTCAAGTACGAGACCATCACCGGCGACGAAGTCAATGCGTTGATTCGCGGAGAGACACTGAGCAAGCCGTCGGTAGGTGATTTGTTGGACAGCGCTACACCACTGGGGCCAGACTCGATCGGCGTTGCCCGCCCGATGTCCAGCGACCCTGAAAAGACCAAACACGATCTCGGGGGCGGTCCGCTGCCGATGCCCGGCTAGTCGCGCCGTCGATTCTTATCACTGTCTTGTTGATTAGCTGAGGCGACCTGAGCAGCACTAGAAAATGTTCGGGTCAGCGATCATGCTTGCCCTCGGCCCCGCCCATCTGATGGTTATTCGCTGGCGTTCTGGGTGTCTGCTTCTGGCGCGTCCTCTTCCTTGGCAATCTTGGCTACGGCTACGACGGTGTCGCCTTCGTCGGGCTTGATGATTTTGACGCCCTGAGTAGCCCGGCCGATTTCGCGTACATGGTGAAGGTCGGTGCGGAGCATGATGCCCTTACGCGTGATGATCATCAGTTCGTCGGTATCGTCCACGGCTTTGAGAGCCACAACCTTTCCGTTGCGTTCGGTGGCTCTGATGTTGATTACGCCTTTCCCACCTCGCTTGGTCAGTCGATATTCCCCGATGTCCGTCCGCTTGCCGAACCCGTTCTCGCAGACCGTCAGCACGCTCTGATTGGGCTGGATGGCGATCATGTCGATGACCTCGTCTCCGTCTTCGAGGGTCATGCCTCGCACGCCGCGAGCAGTTCGCCCCATAGACCTGACGTCGGTTTCGTTGAATCGCACAGCCATCCCGTTGCGGGAGCCGAGCACGATTTCATGTTCGCCGGATGTTTCTTCAACACCTATCAGCGCGTCTTCCTGATCGAGGGCAATGGCTATGATCCCGCTGGCCCGTGGTCTGCTGAAAGCGCCCATCGGCGTCTTCTTTGTCGTGCCCTTGGCCGTTGCGAAGAAGATGTACTTTTCCTCGAACTGCTTCACGGGTAGCACCGCGCACAGCGTCTCATTGTCTCTGAGGTTCAGCAGGTTGGCGATGGAGCGCCCGCGCGAGGTGCGTGATTGAGCAGGCAAATCGAATACGCGAGACCAATAGACGCGCCCGCGATCAGTGAAGAACAGCAAGTAGTCATGCGTACTGACCACAAAGAGGTGGTCAAGGAAATCACCTTCCTTGGTCTCGCCGCCCCGGATGCCGCGCCCGCCTCGGCCTTGTTTGCGATAGGTGTCGGCCTCAACCCGCTTGATGTAGCCCGCGTGCGAGATGGTCACAACGACTTGCTCGACCGAAATCAATTCTTCGATTTCAAAGTCGCCGACATCTTCTGCAATCTCAGTCCGTCGTGGATTACCGTACTTTTCCTTCATCTCGTGGATGTCTTCACGGATGATGTCAAACACGCGCCGCTCGTCGCCGAGGATCAACTCGTAGCCTTCGATCTCTTCGACAAGTTTGGAGAAGTCCCGGGCCAGCTTGTTGATCTCCAGACCGGTGAGCCTCTGAAGCTGCATGGTCAGAATGGCGTCGGCTTGAATGGCGGTCAGATTCCTAGTGTCAGTGCCGATGCGTTGGACAAACGAGTCCGGCAGCAGGGCCCGTAAAGTCTGGTCCTCAGTCAGGGTCAGTGAGCGGGCCATCAAAGCGGCCTTGGCTATCTTGGGGTCCGCTGATTTCTTGATCAGTTCGATGATGGCATCTATATCCCCGACGGCCAAGATCAGGCCTTCAAGCACATGGGCCTTCTGCCGGGCCTTGCGAAGCAGGAATCGGGTCCGCCGCGTTATCACCTCGCGCCGGTGTTCGATGTACAGCTTGATCAATTGGATCAGGGACAGGGTCTTGGGTTGTCGATCAACCAGGGCGATGTTCATGATGGTGACGCGGCTCTGCAGCGGCGTGTACTTGAAGATCTGATTGATGACTACATCTTCGTTGGCGTCCTTCTTCAGGCCTACCTCGATGCGCACAGGGTGGTTTCTGTCCGACGCGTCGTTCACACTGGCGACGTCCCTGATGTTCCCGTTCTTTACGCCCAGGGCTATTTTTTCGACAATCGTGCTTCGCAAGATGGCATAGGGGATTTCGGTGATCACGATGGTACTTCGGCCGCCACGTTCCTCGCGGACTTCGACTTTTCCACGAAGGGTGAGCGCGCCTCGGCCTGTGGTGTAGGCATCGTAGATGCCTTTCCTGCCGCAGATTTGGCCGCCTGTAGGAAAGTCAGGCCCCGGTACGATCTGCATCAGCCTCTCAATGCCAATGTCGGGATCGTCGATGGCTGCGATAATGGCGTCGCAGATTTCGACGAGGTTGTGCGGCGGGAGGTTGGTGGCCATCCCTACGGCGATACCGACCGAACCGTTGACCAGCAAGTTCGGAAACCTGCTGGGCAGCACGCTGGGTTCAGTGCTGAGACCGTCAAAAGTAGGCTCGAATTCCACCGTGTCGTACTGGAGGTCGGCGAGCAACTCAGTGGTGATTGCCCGCATTCTTGCTTCGGTGTAACGCATAGCTGCCGGTGGATCGCCATCCATGGAACCGAAGTTCCCCTGAGCATCTATGAGCGGGGCACGCATGTTCCACGCCTGTCCCATACGCACCAGCGTAGGGTAGATGGCTGAGTCGCCGTGAGGGTGGTATTTACCCATGCATTCGCCGACGATGGTGGCGCACTTGCGATGTCCAGATCGGGGACCAAGGTTCAGGTCGTTCATCGATACCAGAATGCGCCGCTGCGAAGGCTTTAGCCCGTCGCGTCCGTCCGGCAGAGCTCGCGACATGATCACGCTCATGGCGTAGGTCAGGTACGACTCCTGCATTTCCTCGATGATAGGCAGATCTTCGATCCGCGAATTATTGGGGCCGTCGGCCATTGATTCCTCCCGGGCAAACACTTATCAGCAAGCCCCGATATTGTATCCTAGAATCGCCGTTGGTGCATCTGAAACAGCCCGCGCCGATTCCCGGCTCGGGCTGTTTGTGGCCGACGCCCAACCGCAGAATTCACAAGGTCACGCACCAGCATCGGGCCAGCTCAGCGGCACTTATGGGCAACCTGGAGCTGAGTTCCCGAATAGGGGTTTGACGGTTGAGGCATCTCCGGTTGAGACGACGCCATTTTGGTCAAAATCGAATTCCGGGCCTACCAAGATCGGCGGCCCGCCGAACCTGGGCTTGACTACAGAGGCGTCACCTGTTGACACGACACCGTTGCGGTCGATGTCGCCGCGCAGGCCTCGAAGGCAGGTCGAAGCACCGCAGTCCAGGGTAATCGTGCAGGCATCCCCGTCGGGCAACGCGGCAGAAAAGGTCACGGTGACCGTGCTTCCAAGGACCGAGGTTCCAGAGACCAAGCCACTCAAGTCGCCAGTGTTCAAGCAGTCCACGGTTACTCCACCCAGGAAACCGGATGCATCATCCAAATCTATTTCGACGTCTGTGATGCCGAGGCTTCGTGGCTCGATGCCGCCGCCGGTCACGTCGAGGCAGAGTCTACCCCAAGGCCCGTGGTCACCGCAGGAACGGGTGGCCAAGGTCGAGCAGGGGGCTGAGGGGGCTGTGATCGGCGACCACCAAGCAGCTAGGGCGTCGATGTCATCGTCCAAAGGTATGTCGATGAACGCGTAGGAAGAACCGGTAAGTGTGGAGGCGTATATCATCGCAGGGTCGAGGCCTCCCGATTCATCTCCAGGCGTTAGGTAGTCGTCATCATCAACGCTAAACAGCAGCGTCAAGGCATCGATGCCGGTGAACGGATCCATGACGTGGACGAACTCAAACGCGTCGATGTCGGTCTCTTCGGGCAGGCCTAGGTGGATGGCTTCATCGATGACCTGCTCGAAGAACCCACCTCCAAGGGCTACTTCATAAATACCACCGGGATCGAGCGAGACGCCGGTAAACGGGTCGAAATAGGTGGCTTCGTGGTCCGGTGAGAAGTACCAAGTCTCGCAGAGGGCCATGTCTTCAACCATGTCCAGAGAATCGACGTCGTCATCTTCTTCCTCGAGTAAATCGGGATTGGGGGCTAGGCTGGGGTGAAGACTGACCTCATCGACGACCGGGTAAATAGCAGCGACGACAGCCGGCGAGGTTGCGGTCAAGAGGAACACGCCCATCACTTCGTCCTCGCCAGTACTTTGGCCGTAGGTAGAGCCAGCCGGTGAAATCTCAGTCACCGGTGATTCACAGAAAAACATATCGCCGACATAGTGGCCGCCCATGTCATCGTCGTAGGAGATGGCTAGGTGGTCTGCCCCGGTCACACACACTGATGGAAAAGCGAGGGCATCGATGGGACCCGGTAACGGCGTGACGGGGTCGATGACGCCGACGAGTGACATATCCATGGCGTCGTGGCCATCCAGGTCGAAGTACGCCGTTTCTACGTCGCTCGGTAGCATCATGCTGCAGACTGGGGCGACCATGAGAGGAAACGGAGGATCGGCTTCCGGATCGAATCCGAATGCGAATCCGTCATCCTTGATCCCGTCCTCACCGCCAGGTGCGAGCAGCGGTCCAGCCCACAAGTAAGTATCGCCCGGATCAAAGACCTCGTCGCCGTCGAAGAAGGGATCGCTCAATTCAGTGTCAGAGCCGATGTCCAAAGAGAAGTCCATGGCTGGATCAGGGAAGAAACCACCACCACCGCCGCCGCCTCCCCCTCCACCTCCGGGTGGAAGGGGTGGGCCATTGAGGGAGAGCACAATCTCGCCCATGAAGACAGTCTGTGCGGTATCTTGTTGATAAGTACCGCGACCCGGTTCGTTGATCTCCGCATCGGTGAAGCCTTGGACGTACACATCGACCAGATCACCAGCAACCTTACCGAACGTGCCGCTCCCACCGTCGCGCAACAAGCCCCTGATGTTGTCCAGATCGTAATCCCCGTCATAAATGAATTCACCATCGACCGCCAGTTGCCCGCCGAAGGCGGCGGCCGGATCTTCGCCGCCAAGCTCGTGCCGCAAATTGTTGAAGCTGAACTGCCACCATGTGTAGTCCACCGTCACCGGCGTGCCCGGCGGCTCGCCGCCGATACCCAGGCCTACATCCAGGATCATGTCGGCGATTCCCCAGGCGACATAAGCCGGGCGGTCCTGACAATGGTGATAGGCCTTTGAACCAACGAACCACTGTATTTTGACGCGGGGTGTGCCGATGCCCTCGACCCAAAACTGGGTCAGCCCTTCCCCTTTGAGGGGACACAAGAAGACCGCGATACCCACGCCAGCTTTGGCCTGTCCGCCCTCGTCCTTCCCGAACATCCCGGGCACGCCGGACGTGGATATTTCCACTACGTTTAGAGGAGGATCCGCGTCAAATGGGTCATCTGCGAAACCTTCAGCATAGCCGTCAAAGAAAGTGCCACCTGCCGTCCATACCGGGACAGCAAGGGCGGGTGGGGTAATAGCGATCCCCCACAAGACGGCCGTCACGCAAAAGTATCGTGTGATGGCTGAGCTGACTCGGGTGCTGAACTTGTCGTGCGCTGCGGGGATGTTCATGACTTTTCCTTCCAAGATAGAGCACGGCTAGCTAGTTTCATGCCGACCAGCGTGCTCTGATCGGCCTTGGAGGAGAATGCCGTGCTGGTTCATGGATGTAACGGATTCGGAATCGCCCACTCACGCGAGAGGGTTCTATTATTCTTGGATCAGAGTATTCGGGCGGTCCCTGGTTTGCCTGCCTGGTGGCACTCTAATATTCTGAAACTGACATGCACCTTGAAGGGGCCGCTGCGTCTCTGAGTGACGGGTGATTCTGCCGTGCCCAACCCCCGTAGCGTCAGCCCTTGAGCGCGGTGGAAGGGAACGTGGGTGGCCGAGAAGTTCTCCCCCTTCGAGTCATCTCCAGACTGGGTAGGTGGGCATGAATGACGCCGCAGCAGGAAAGCGACGCCGCGGGTCCGGATGACTGCCACAGAACAAATTTCACCAGAGAAAACTGTACGTTTCTGTGCCCGCATTACGATCGCATGGGCGGGTGCGTCGGGGCGTGGCTCGTCTGGTCGACGGGGCTCACTTCACGCTGCACCGAATCTGGAGGATCGCACGACTTGGTTGGACATGTGAAGGCAACAGGGGGTGAGGATCAAGAGGGTCAAGAATGCTTCAGGGCTTCAAACAAATCTTCCTGACACCTTTTGACCCTCGATTATGTGGAGTCCCGTTGTTTCCGGCGGGTCCGCAGAATGGCGCTCCCTCCGGCCCCAAGGAGAATCAATGAACTTGGTTCGGGTATCACAACCTGGCCGCGTATTTCGCCTAGCGAAAAAACCGAGGTATGAACATTGAGGTACCAGAGTCCGTTAAGCAAGTCGTCCTCCTGGGCAGCACTAAGGATCGCACTGCCATTGACCGGAGGGCCCAGATCTCCGCCATTCAAAACGCCCGTATCTATCTGTATGCCTGCGTCCTGATTGGGCAGCGCCGGCCCATGGAAATGCATGGCAAATGGGCTGCCGAGAAGCCCCGCCCATGTGATGTTCCAAGATAGATCCTTCGTGACGTCGTCAAATATGACGGACGCAAAACCGGTACCCGGCGATCCCGTGCCTTCCCCGGCGTTGGCGGATGGGCCGTCCATGGCAGCGGACAACTCTATCACCGAAGCCTCGGTGGCAACTGGCAGTCCCGCAATCGTCACGGCGATGAGCAAAGCGTAAATTTTTGCTTTGGTACTCATAACTGTCCCCTCCAGTCTGGATGAATGTGTATCTTCTGGCCCATGCGGCCCCGCTCCGACAGCCTAAAGTCAAGTGTACCGAAGTCGAATTACATAGGCAAGAACTCTTGGACCCACTATTCTTAGCATGTTGAGTAGTGTCCGATTCAGCAGGCTGGCATTACGCCACCGACCTGGATTCTCCCCGTCCCACTGAGGACGGGCAGCGTCGCGATCTTCTACGGCCGATCACTAACGATGAGATCGTGCTCTTTCAAAACTTCTCCAAGCGTTATGGCAGCCTTGCAAGCGGCAAACACGCACCGAAGACCGAGGCAGAACGTCATTTTATCGAAGTAGTTCAGGGCCACCCCAATGCGAGGACAGCTCACGAAAATCTGTACGTCAAGGTGCAAGCGTTATACCGTGCGGGCCAACGACCTAAGGCTGCCTTGCGACACCCTGGCCATGGAGCAGTCAATCTCTCTTTTTTTTGGAGGATGCCGGAACCAGGACAAACCGCTGCCTTAGGAGCACAAACCCAAGAAATCCGGTTCGATTTGCTCGAGCAGGCGGCCAAGCAACGCCCCGGTTGGACATTTTCTTGGTGGCAGGTTTTTTTGTGGATGGTGATGAAGAGGTTTTTTGTGAACATTGACCGGGTTGACAGCTTGTGGAGTCGATGCCGGTCAGGCCATTGGTGCCAGCCGGGCCATTCA
>JAJDDP010000053.1 GCA_029260235.1 Phycisphaerae bacterium
CCGGCTCGGCGCCATCGGCTACTTTCTCGTAGAAAGCGAACAGGGCCGTGAGTATTGGTGGGTGCAGATGATGGCCTTAGAGTAGACGTCTTCACCAACGTGCCAACCACACAAAAACCATGATGCCCTGCTGCCCGTCCAGGCCCATGGTCGGCGACTGTCATATTGGCATCCCGGGCAATCGCGTTCCATCGATGCTGCCACGTTGGCAGTTATCGCCCGACATTCACGATTTGTACTACTCCATAACTTACTTCACATACTACAGTTACGTTCATTCATCCCGCCGGAACTGCTTGGCACCGCGAATGCTTACACCGGAAGGTGGGTTGGGGTCTCGGTGCGCCTGCTCGGATTGGCGCGCCGTCCGGGGGATCGACGGAAATACATGTAAGCGACGGTGTCGAAAGGAGATACGGACAATGGCGACAAAGCAGTTGGTATTTGAATCAGAGGCCCGATCGGCCCTGAAAGCGGGCGTCACCAAGTTGGCGGACGCGGTAAAGGTTACGCTAGGCCCTCGAGGTCGCAACGCTGTGATCGACAAGGGCTGGGGCTCACCAACCGTCACCAAGGACGGGGTGACCGTAGCTGAGGAAGTGGATTTGAGCGACCATTATGAAAACATGGGCGCCCAGTTGGTCAAAGAAGCTGCCAGCAGAAGCAGCAAGGTAGCGGGCGACGGCACCACCAGTGCTACGGTCTTGGCTGAGGCGATGTTCTCCCACGGCCTGAGACAGATCGCGGCTGGGGCGGACGCCAACTCGGTCAATCGCGGCATTGAGAAAGCGGTCCATGCGGTCATCGACCAGCTCAAGAAGATGTCCAAGCCGATCAGAGTGGATCGTCGGGACGACATCGTCAGCGTCGCATCGATTGCAGCCAACAACGACGAGGTCATCGGCAAGCACTTGGCCAACTGCTTCGAGCAGGTCGGCAAGGATGGCGTGATCACCGTCGAAGAGGGCAAGACGGCTGAGACGACCATCGAGGTGGTCGAGGGAATGCAGTTTGACCGCGGATACTTGTCGCCCCATTTCGCGACCAACCAGGACAACATGGAGTGCGTGCTGAACAAGCCCTTCATCTTGATCCACGAAGAAAAAATCAGCAGCGTCCAGAAGCTGGTCCCGCTGCTGGAAAAAATCGCCAAAGCCAAGCGACCGCTGCTCATCATCGCCGAAGATGTCGAAGCTGAAGCGCTAGCTACGCTGGTGGTCAACAAGATTCGCGGCACCGTTCAGGTCTGTGCAGTCAAGGCCCCTGGCTACGGTGATCGCCGCAAATCCATGATGCAAGACCTCGCCGTATTGACAGGCGGGACCGCCATCATGAAGGATTTGGGCCAAACCCTCGAATCCCTCTCGGTGAGTGATCTGGGCCAGGCTAAGAAGGTTCACATCGACGCCGACAACACCACCGTCATCGAAGGCGCGGGCAAGACTTCGGACATCAAGTCTCGTATCGAGCAGATCAAGGCTGAGATTGAGGCGACCACCAGCGACTATGATCGCGAGAAGCTCCAAGAGCGTCTGGCCAAGTTGGCTGGTGGCGTTGCCCAGATTCAGGTCGGCGCGTCAAGCGAGTCAGAGTTGAAGGAAATCAAAGCCCGCGTGGAAGACGCCTTACACGCTACCCGAGCAGCGATCGAAGAAGGCATCGTAGTCGGCGGAGGCGTCGCCTTGGTTCGCTGCCTGGAGGTGTTGGACTCGGTTAAGACCGTCAGCGATGACGAGGCGACCGGAGTAGACGTTGTACGAAAATCACTCGCGGCCCCGCTGCGCCAGATCGCATCCAATGCCGGCTACGAGCCTGGCGTCGTGCTGCACAAAGTGTTAAGCAAGACCGGCTCGTTCGGCTTCAACGCCTTGACTCGCGAGTACGAAGACTTGGTCAAGGCTAGAATAATCTACCCGGCGAAGGTGGTCCGCTCATCTCTGGAAAATGCATCCAGCGTTGCCCGAATCCTTCTGAGCACCGATTGCATCATCACGGACAAGCCTCAGGAAGATGAGGATGGTGCCGCTGAAGGCATGGATGACATGGGCGACATGTACTAGCCAGCCAACTACGGCAATTGGTTGGGACGCCATTTTTCTTTTTGAGAATTCAACGCAGAAACGAATATACGGAGATAAACCATCATGGCCGCAACAGCCACTAGGACGAAAGTCCAATTCAGACCTCTGGACGATCGTGTTTTGGTCCTGCCCTGCGAGGCGGAAGAAGTGACAGCCGGTGGCATCGTGCTACCTGACTCAGCCCGAGAGAAGCCCCAGCGCGGCAAGATCATCGCTGCCGGTGCGGGCAAGTTGCTCGACAGCGGCGAACGCGGCGAAATGGACGTCGAGGTCGGCAACGAAGTGTTCTACGGGAAGTACTCTGGCACTGAGGTTGAGTTGAACGGCGAGACATACGTGATCCTACGGGAGAGCGACATCCTGGCCGTGGTGAACGGCTAGCCTGCATGGCAGAGGAGCGATAGACATGCCCAAGCAAATGATGTTTCGACAAGATGCCCGCCAGGAGATTCTGGAGGGTTTGAGTCGCTTGGCCAAGACGGTCAAGGTGACGTTAGGCCCAGTAGGCCGCAACGTGATTCTTCAAAAATCGTACGGTTCTCCGCGGATCACCAAGGACGGCGTTACGGTGGCCAAGGAAATCGAACTGGCAGAGCCCTTCCAGAACATGGGGGCTAAGATGATCAACCAGGTAGCCTCGAAGACCAGCGACGAAGTAGGCGACGGTACCACCACCGCCACGGTTCTGGCTGAGGCAATTTTCCGCGAAGGTCTCAAGAACGTCACTGCCGGCGCCAACCCGATGGCCCTCAAGCGAGGCATCGAGAAGGCAGTTGCCGCTGCAGTGGCCAGCATCGCCGAACAATCCGTCAAGGTAAAGACCAACGACGACTTGGCGAAGGTCGGAGCGATCTCAGCCAACAACGATAGTGAAGTCGGCAAAATGTTGGCTTCGGCGCTGGCAGAGGTTGGCAGCGAAGGTGTAGTGGAAATCGAAGAAGGCAAGGGTCTGCACGACGAAAAAGAAGTCGTCGAAGGCATGCAGTTTGATAAGGGTTTCATTAGCCCCTACTTCATGACCAACCCGACTTCGATGGAATGTGTGCTCAACGATCCGTACATTCTGATGTTCGAGAAGAAAATTTCAAACCTGCGGGAATTCGTACCTCTGCTTGAGAGCGCTGCATCAGCGGGCAAACCCTTGTTGGTCATTGCCGAAGACGTCGACGGCGAAGCGCTGGCTGCCTTGGTAGTCAACAAGCTGCGCGGGATGCTGAATATCTGCGCGGTGAAAGCTCCGGGGTTCGGCGACCGTCGCAAGGCGATGCTGTCCGACTTGGCTATGCTGACCGGTGGTCAGTTGATCAGCGAAGACTTGGGCATCAAGCTCGAGAACGTGACCTTGTCACAGTTGGGCCGAGCCAGCCGGGTGGTTATCACCAAGGACACGACCACGGTAGTCGATGGGGCTGGCAAGAAATCAGAAATCAAAGCCCGCATCGAGCAGATTCGCAGCCAGATTGAGAAAACCACCAGCGACTACGATCGCGAGAAGCTGCAAGAACGGTTGGCTAAGCTGACCGGCGGCGTAGCTGTGGTTCGGGTTGGCGGTGCCACCGAGATCGAGGTCAAGGAGCGTAAGGATCTCTTCGATGACGCCCTACACGCGACCAAGGCAGCCAGCGAAGAAGGCATCGTTCCGGGCGGAGGCACTGTTTTCCTCCGGGCGATTGCTGCTGTTGTCGCTGGCAAGACGAAGGGTCGTGGCGACGAGAAGATCGGGTTCGACATCATCGCCCAGGCTCTTCGCGTACCCACGCGCCAGATCGTTGAGAACGCCGGATGCGAAGGCGAAGTGATCGTCGAGCAGATCTTGGAGAAGTCAGGTCGATTCGGCTACGACGCCCGCAAGGGCGAGTTCGTGGACATGGTCAAAGCCGGCATCATCGATCCAGCCAAGGTTGCCCGCGTCGCCCTGGAATCGGCGGCCAGCATCGCAGGATTGATGCTTACGACCGATGTGCTGCTGACCGATCTGAAGGATGACAAGAAGAAGACCGATCGCGCAGTCCAATAGGGCTGCGATGCAACACGGCGAGAAACGGGCGGGTCTTCGGGCCCGCCCATTTCGTGCTTCATCGTTAGCGATGGCTGGGTCTTTGAGGAACGCCTTGTTACGGGCAGGATGTAGTGAGCGAAAAACGCTGTTATTACGAAGTGCTTGAAATAGCTAAGGAAGCTGCGCCCGAAGAGATCAAGAAATCCTACCGGCGCAAGGCGCTGAAGTACCACCCTGACCGAAACCCGAACGATCCGGACTCTGAGCGCAGATTCAAGGAAGCGGCCGAAGCGTATGAAGTGCTTGGCGATGCCAGCAAGCGGCAGCGATACGATCAGTTTGGTCACGCAGGCATAAACGGAGCCGGGGTCCATGACTTCTCGTCCATGGGCGCAGAAGACATCTTCTCGATCTTCGGTGACATCTTCGGGGGGATGGGTTTTGGCGGCGGCGGTCGGCGGGGTCGATCGCGGGGGGCAGATCTTCGTGCTCAATTGGAAATCACCTTAGCTGAGGTAGCCACGGGTGCAGAGCGCACCTTGGAGTTTGCGCGGAACGACACCTGTGATCGATGCAATGGTTCTGGAGCGGCTGAAGGCAGTGAGCGGCGCAATTGCCCGACGTGTGGAGGTTACGGCCAAGTCGAACAGGCCGGTGGATTGGGCGGCCTCTTCGGGCGGATGATCACCGCCTGTCCGGGTTGCAGCGGCAAGGGGACGCTGGTCGTAGATCCTTGCCGACAGTGCCGAGGATCGGGGCGCCATCAGAAGAATTGTGTGGTCACCGTTCAGATTCCTGCCGGGATCCACGATGGGCAAGTTGTGCGTGTTCGTGGAGAAGGGGAAGCTGGAGAAAACAATACCTCGCGCGGTGACCTGCACTGCTATGTCCAGGTGGCTGCCCACCCATTCCTGGAACGCCACAATGACGAACTCGTATGTCGATTGCCGGTGAGCTTCACGCAGGCGGCATTGGGAGCAACGATCCAAGTCCCAACCCTCACTGGCAAGGCCGAGGTGACCCTTCCCCAGGGGACACAGACCGGGCAAATGCTGCGACTTCGAGGCCAAGGCCTGCCGAGTCTACGGAGCGGGCGGCGTGGCGACGAACTGGTCCAAGTGGTGGTTGAGATTCCGCAAAAACTATCGAAGCGACAAAAGGAACTCCTTCGAGAATTCGCCGAGACGGAAGATCGCGATGTGATGCCCGAATCGAAAGGGTTTTTCGAGAAGTTGGTGGATTACATCTCCGGCGATGCAGACAATGCCTAGTTTGCCTAAAGGGCGTCAAGTATGAGCAAGAAGAAACGAAAGAAGGATCAGGTTGACCAACCTGGAGACGAGGGTATGGAAGTGTTGGTCACCGAACCGCAGTCAGCCGACGCCACTGAAGATTCCCCAGCCACCGATTCGGAGCGAGCGGAAACTCCGGTGGACGAGTTGACGGAGTTGCGGAACAAGGTTGAGGAGTTGAACGACAAACACCTGCGCGCAGTGGCTGAGCTTCAGAACTTTCGGCGCCGGGCAGCCACAGAACGCGAGGAGTCGATCCGCTACGCCAGCACCGGGCTAATCCGGTCTCTGCTTAGTGTGGTGGATGATCTTGAGCGAAGTATGGCTTCGGTCGATGACGCGGAGAAATCGTCTTCGCTGGCCTCGGGTGTGAGGCTGGTCCACGAAAACTTGATGAAAGCGCTGATGGCCAGCCACGTCGAGCGAATTGAGGCGGTGGGTAAGCCCTTCGACCCCCAGCTCCACGAAGCCATGATGCAGCAACCGAGTGATGAGGCTGAGCCGGGGACGGTGTTGGAGGAGTTCGAGCCAGGCTATCGCTTGTGGGACCGGGTCGTTCGTCCAGCAAGAGTCGTTGTTGCCAAGGCTGTCGAGGACGTCGGCGAAGACGCTGAGTAGGGCCCAGAATGTGGTACCTCCCAACGCGAGACTAGCGTTTGGGGCCAAGACGAAGTGAGCTATCCAGCAAGGCGAGGTCCAAATCGTGCCCACCTACGAATACCAATGCACCGTGTGCGAAACGGTGATCGAAGAATTCCACAGCATCACCGCCAGGGCAAAGAGGAAGCTCAATTGCCCCAAATGCAACAAATCGTCTCCAGTGAGGCGGTTAATCGGCACGGGTTCGGGCGTCCTGTTCAAGGGTGACGGGTTCTACCAGACCGATTACCGCAGCGACGGATACAAGACAGATGCCAAGGCTGCGGCTGATGCAGCCAAGCCAAAAGATTCGTCGTCCAAGGACAAGAAGGGGGATTCAAAGAAGACCCCAGCCAAGAAAGAGACCAGCTCAAAAAAGAAGGACGCCTCGTAGGGCGCGTAGTGGTCCGTTTCAAATTATGCGACGGGCGGCACTGTTCTGTGAGCAATGTGCTTCACCTCGTGAGGATCTCGCGATTCGCGGGGGTACCTACGGCACTGCTGACACAGCAGTGGGCACTTTTTGCCCGATTTCATCCGCCATTCGACGAGACTTGGAACGCTCGCCACCGCCCTTGATCCTGAACGCCCATCACTCATCCGCACATTTTCTTGGTATGATGCCAACATGCCCACCTACCATTGTCCAACCTGCACGAAGATGACCCGCGTTGATCAGCGCGAGGACGCAGTCCACCGTCCCTTCTGCAGCGAGCGGTGCAAACTCATCGACCTCCATCACTGGTTTGCTGGCGATTTTGTGATCAGCGACCCGTTGACCGGCGACATCGGATCGTTGGACCCGCTGACGGATGATCCATCTGCAGACGCTTAAACAGCCCCATCGCATGATCCAGCCCCGGGGGCTCGAGCGATTTGACAAGCAACCGCATGCTTCAATAATGGCGGTGTCGGAGCGGATCAACCATCCTGTTGTCGAAATGGGGATTTCTTATGAGCGTTGGCGCTGCTTTTAATCTCAAGAACTGGATCGACGAGCACAGGGATCTTCTCAAGCCGCCCGTGGGCAACACGGTCGTCTGGGAGGATACCGACATCATGGTGATGATTGTCGGCGGGCCTAACGTTCGCAAAGATTACCACATCAATCCCACCGAAGAGTTCTTCTATCAGCTCGAAGGGGACGTCTCGGTCAAGATTCTCGAAGACGGCAAGAAACGCGAGATTGCCATCAAAGAAGGCGACGTTCTGCTGCTGCCTCCGTTGGTTCCACACTCACCGCAGCGGCCTGCCAATACGGTCGGCATGGTCATCGAACGGCGACGGCCCGCGGGGCAAGACGATCACATCCGCTGGTATTGCGAGGAGTGCGGCGAGATTTTGCACGACCCACAATTCCATCTGACCAACTTAGCCACACAGATCAAACCGGTAATTCAGGAGTTCCTCGCCAGCGAAGAACTGCGAACGTGCAAGAAATGCGCCGCGGTGATGCAGGTCTAGTCTCGGCTAGCCGTCTCCGATGAAGATCGATCTGCATACGCACATCTTGCCCGCGAATTGGCCTGACCTCAAAGAACGCTACGGCTATGGCGGGTTCGTGCAACTCGACCATCACAGGAGCTGCTGCGCCCGGATGATCGTCGACGGACAATTCTTCCGGGAAATAGGCCTCAACTGCTGGGATCCGGTCGCCCGAGTGTCAGACTGTGACGCTTGTGGCGTGGACGTCCAAGTGCTCTCCACCGTACCGATCATGTTTTCTTACTGGGCAAAACCCGAGCACGCCCACGACTTGTCGCAGATCCTCAACGACCACATCGCTGAAGTCGTTCGTGGACAACCCAAACGTTTTGTGGGGCTGGGCACGTTGCCCATGCAGTCGCCCGATCTAGCCATTCAGGAGCTGGAACGCTGCGTGAAGGATTTAGGCTTGGCCGGCGTCGAAATTGGATCGCACGTCAACGACCAAAATTTGAACGACCCGGGCATCTACTCGGTGTTTGAGGCTGCCCAGGATTTGGGGGCAGCCGTCTTTGTGCATCCGTGGGAGATGATGGGCAAAGAGAAGATGCCCGACTACTGGCTGCCCTGGCTGGTGGGGATGCCGGCTGAAACCTGCCTAGCCATTTGTTCGGTGTTGTTCGGCGGTGTGTTGGAACGCCTGCCGCGACTGCGGATTGCTTTTGCCCACGGTGGCGGCTCGTTTCCGATTACCGTGGGCAGGATCGAGCACGGATTTCGATGTAGGCCAGACTTGTGCGCTACGGACAACAAGATCAATCCGCGGTCATACCTCGGAAAATTCTATTTGGATTCACTGGTGCATGATGCCGACGCCTTGCGCTTCGTCATCGACTTGGTGGGAAGCAACCGCATTGCCTTGGGGTCGGATTATCCGTTTCCGCTGGGCGAATCCGAGCCTGGAAAGCTGATCGAGTCCATGGGCGATTTGGATGCCAAGACCAAAGCCCAACTTCTTTCTGGAACCGCGCTCGAATTCCTCGGGCTTGATGAGGCTGTGTTTTCTTGAGCAAGACCGAGCCATCCAGCGGCCGACATGAACCCAGCGAGGAGTACGCCCTCAGCCTCGACGCGGCCGATCCACTGTGCAGCGAGCGGGAGCGGTTTTGCATCCCGGGCTCCACCAAGGGCGATCAGCCGATCTACTTCTGCGGCAACTCTCTGGGACTCATGTCCAAGGACGTTCGCCAAGTGATCGACCAGGAGTTGAAGGACTGGGCGGAACTCGGCGTCGATGGCCACTTCGAAGGCAAGACGCCCTGGTACTCCTATCACGAGGTGTTTCGCGAAACTGCCGCCCGGCTCGTTGGAGCCAAGCCCGGCGAAGTGGTGATGATGAACAGCCTGACCATCAATCTGCACCTGATGATGGTTTCCTTCTATAGGCCGACCAAGCAGCGGTACAAGATTCTTATCGATGGACCGACTTTCCCGTCGGACATCTATGCCGTCAAATCCCAGCTCCAGCACCATGGTTTTGATCCAGAAGACGCCCTGGTCGTGGCTATGCCACGGACGGGCGAACATACCCTGCGAATCGAAGACATCGAAGCCATCCTCGAACATCAGGGCGAGCAGATCGCTTTGCTCATGGCTGCGGGGGTGAACTTTTTCACCGGGCAGGTGGCGGACATGCCTGCCTTGGTTTCATTGGCCCGGCGGTTTGGTTGCGTTGTGGGTTTCGACTTGGCCCACGCAGCCGGCAACATCCCATTACAACTGCACGACTGGGGTCCGGATTTTGCGGTGTGGTGCAATTACAAATACCTCAACAGTGGCCCTGGTGCAGTGGCTGGCTGCTTCGTGCATGAACGCCATGGCCAGAATAGCGCGTTGAATCGATTCGCAGGATGGTGGGGTAATGATCCTGAAACGCGGTTCAAGATGCACCTGCTACCGGATTTCGTGCCTCAAGCAGGCGCGGAAGGTTGGCAGATCAGCAACCCGCCGATCTTGGGCCTAGCCCCGCTGCAATCATCGTTGGCGATTTTTGACCGCGTGGGAATGCCTGCACTGAGAACCAAGTCTGAGTTGCTCACCGGCTATTTGCAATACTTGATCCAGCGCATGCCCAACCGAAACTATGAAGTGATAACGCCCAACCAGCCATCTGAGCGGGGATGTCAGCTTTCGATACTTGCTTCACAAGACCCGGAACAGTTGTTCGAGGCGTTGCAAGCCCGCCGCATTGTGGGGGATTTCCGCCGCCCCAATGTGATCCGCGTGGCTCCGGTGCCCTTGTACAACACGTTTCACGAAGTCTGGAGATTTGCTAACATCCTGGCCGAGCAAGCTACCAAGAGTTCGTAGTGCGTGGGGCAGTGGGACCAAACTGATGCGATCAGAGAATGACCCTACCATCACCATCGTCGGCGCCGGGTTGGGCGGGGCGATGATGGCCAACTACTTGGGCAAAGCAGGTTTTGACGTCCAGGTGTTCGAGAGGCGACCGGACATTCGCTTGGCCAAGATCGTTGGTGGCCGTTCGATCAACCTTGCCCTTTCGACGCGTGGTATTCACGCCCTCGCAGAGATCGGCGTGATTGACGAGGTCATGCAGACGGCCATTCCCATGCCGGGCAGGATGATCCATTCACTCGATGGTGCGGCTAGATTTCAACCCTATGGCAAGGACGGCCAGGCGATTAATTCGGTTTCTCGCGCGGGGTTGAACATTACCTTAATCAATGCTGCCGACAAGTATGGCAACGTGCGGTTCCAATTTGGGCAGAAGTGCGTGGATCTCGATCCGGACACCGCGACAGCTGAATTTGAAGAGGCAGAATCAGGCCAACGATCCAGCGTCGAAGCGGGCATGGTAATTGGCGGCGACGGCGCGTTCAGCGCGGTGCGCGCACGATTGCAGCGCAGTGATCGCTTCGATTATTCAATCGAATACCTCAAGCACGGCTACAAGGAGCTGGTCATCCCGCCGGCAGAAGGCGGCGGATTCCGCATGGAGAAGAACGCCCTGCATATTTGGCCTCGCCGGGCGTACATGATGATCGCCCTGCCCAATGCGGATTGTTCGTACACCGTCACCTGCTTCTGGCCTTTGGAGGGCGAGAATAGTTTTGAGAACCTCAAGTCCGAAGTGGAGGTGTTAGACTACTTCAAGACGCACTTCCCCGATGCCGTCGAGCTGATGCCAACCTTGGGTCACGACTATTTGGCAAATCCGACGAGTACGTTGGCTACGGTGCGTTGTAGCCCGTGGAATTACAAAGACAAAGTCGTGTTGCTCGGCGATGCAGCCCATGCAGTCGTGCCATTCTATGGCCAAGGGATGGTTGCTACGTTTGAGGACTGCACGGTCTTGAACGAGCGACTGCTTGCCTGTGGATCGAATTGGGGCCAAGCGTTGGCAGAATACCACACCTTGCGCAAAGAAAACGGTGACGCGATTGCTGACCTAGCCCTGGGGAATTTCATTGAAATGCGCGATCACGTTGGATCGCCCGCATTTCTAAGGAAGAAAAGGCGGGAGAAGCTGCTTCACAAGCTGCTGGGCAACCGCTACTTGCCGCTGTATACCATGGTCAGCTTCACGCGTATTCCCTACGCCCAGGCCGTGCGCAGGGCACATGACCAGGATCAGCTAATCGCCCGCGTGAAAGTCGCGGCGATCAGCCTGCTCTTGCTGATCATCGTATTGGTATTGTATTGGGCACTTTGAAATCAGCTTTCGTCATGCGCGTAGAATAGCAGGAAGGATCGACAACCCCATGCCCTTGACTTACGGCGAATACCTCAAGATTGACGCCCTGCTCGAACTCCAAGAGGTAAAATCTGACCCTCCCGAGCACGACGAGTTGCTGTTCATCGTCATCCACCAGGCCTATGAGCTGTGGTTCAAGCTCATGCTCCACGAGTTGGACAAGATCCGGCGCGATTTCTCAAACAACGATCTCTACGGCGCCGTGGCTACATTCAAGCGGGTGCGAACGGTGATGAAGACGCTGGTAGGCCAATTGGACATCTTGGAAACGATGACGCCCATGTCCTTCACCAGCTTTCGTGACCGATTAGAAACGTCATCCGGATTTCAGTCCCGACAGTTCCGCGAATTCGAGTACCTGCTCGGTTCCAAAAGGCCCGAGATGATGCAGCATTGCCAATCGGATGCAGCAGGGATGCAGAAGCTCGAAGCAAGGCTTCAAGGTCGAAGCGTGGTCGATCACTTTTACGATTTTCTCAAGCAGCGCGGGGTCACCATTCCGCAAGAAATCAAGGACAAGGACGTGTCGACGTCTACAGTCCCGAATGAGCTGGTCCAGGAAGGGATTCTGGCGCTCTACAAGAGCCAGCCCGACCTGGCCATTCTCTTCGAGTTGATGGCCGATCTAGATGAGGGACAGCAGGAGTGGCGCTACCGCCATGTTAAGGTTGTCGAGCGGACCATCGGCAACAAACGCGGCACCGGTGGTAGCTTGGGCGTAGATTTCTTGAAGCAGTCGCTCTTCAAACCCATCTTTCCCGACTTGTGGGCCATTAGGCATCGACTGTGACGAGGAGCCGCGGCAATGTTGATTGACATCTCACCCACGATATCAAGCCGCCTCGGCGTTTGGCCCGGCGACACACCGGCTTCGAGGAAGGTGTTGCTGGATATGCATAAGGGCGACAACCTGACCCTCTCGACGCTGAGCGCAACCGTGCATCTAGGCGCCCACGCGGATGGCCCGAATCATTACGGGGCTGATGGACGGTCAATCGAGCAACAGCCGCTGGATTTCTACATTGGCCGATGCCAGGTTATCCATGTGGATGTACCCAGAGGAAGGCGGGTGGCTACGGAAGACATCGACCAGCCGATTCAGGCGGAGCGCGTTTTGCTAGCCACCGGCACCTTGCCGAATCCCGACGATTGGAATCAGGATTTTGCCGCATTGGATCCAGCCTTGGTTGATCAGATGCACCAAGAAGGCGTGAGGCTCATCGGAATCGACACACCCAGCGTCGATCTGATGGACTCGAAGGAACTGCCGAGCCATCAGATGTTCCTCCGGCATGACATGGCCATCCTGGAGGGCTTGGTACTCTGGAACGTGCCGGCGGGGATCTACGAGTTGATCGCCCTGCCCTTGAGACTCGAAGGCTTCGACGCCAGTCCCGTCCGGGCGGTACTTCGTACTTTGCCCGAATAGTGGCGGGCCAGCGTGGGAGACAAGATCAACGGTTAAGGCGGGCCACAGGTGCAAGGAAGGACATTGACCGATGGCGCAATGCACACGACGGGATGCGATGATTTGCATAGGAGTCGGCGCAGCCGGCCTGGTGACCAATCGCACGCTATCGTGGGCGATTGCGCCAAGGACCGTCGATAGAGTTGGCGACTTGGCTGAGCTATTTCGCACTACACCTGAGGCCGACGTCTTCGACGTTTGCGTCAAATCCATCCAAGCTGGGGCGGACTACAAAGCAATTCTGACTGCCGTATTTGTTGCAGGAATCCACGACATTCAGCCACGCCCAGTCGGGAGCAAGCTGCACGCGGTCATGATGGTCGAATCTGCCTTCCAATTGGCAGAGGCAGGCTCGAAATGTGATGCGTACCATGCCGCCCTTTGGAGTCTGCATGACTTCAAGCGATACCAGCAGCGCGACAGGAATGAGGGCGACTGGGTCTTGCCGCAGAATCCCAAGGTGTCTCGGCTAGGCGCAGACGCGGCGCGAGGGGACTTCTTGGCTGCCATGGAGACATGGGATGCAGGGCGTGCGGATCGCGGGCTGGTGGCACTACTGCGCCACGTTCATCCAGAGAGCGTCTTTGAACTACTCTGGCCCTTCATGGCTCGATCATTTGTCGATTTCGGACACAAGATAATCTTTGGCGTTCAAGTTGAGCGCGTCCTACGGCGCGTAGGCTGGCGCCATGCCGAACCAGCGTTGAGGTCGCTGGTCAATGGTTTGACTTACTCAGGACCGGGCGTTCAGGATACGGTCGGATTTGATCGAGCCAAGGAGCTGGCGGCCTCATTCCCAGCTGACTGGGAGAGAAATTCCGAGAACCCACAAGAGAGCGATTCGTTGTTGAAAGGGCTTCGCAACTGCGACTCTGCCGGAGCACAACAGCTCGTGGTTGCAGCATTGAATGACGGGGTCGGGGCCACTGCGGTCTGGGACGGTCTTCGTTTGTTTGCCTCGGAATTATTTCTGCGCCGCCCACCGTCTTCGACGCGACGGCATCTTCCTGTGCATCCTGTGACCGAAGTCAACGCGTTCGGTCACGCATCGCGGGCGACGAGCAATGACTCGACAAAACGCCTGCTCATTCTGCAAGCGGCTGCATGGCTGCCGCTCTGGAAGCCTGTGTTGACTGATCGGTTTGAACCACTTGCGAATCGGCCTGGCATCGACGCCCTTGGAGGAGATAGGCCAGTGCAAGGTCACCGTATCGATGAGACGTTCGAGCAGCGATCACCTGATGATACGCGTGTATTCCTAGACCAGGGGGATGGTCAGCGCATCAACTACCTGTCCTGGCTTCGTGGCTTTCTTTTTCGCAAGGCTTGGCAGGACCACCAATACAAGTACCTTGCTGCCATCAGCGAAGAAAGCAGACTTGTGAATCCCAAATGGGCATCTCGGCTCCTCGCCCCTGCCATCACCTACTTGCCGACACAGGCAGACGATGATTCAGAAGTGGCACGAAGAGCGAACCACACGCTGCAAAAATCCGGCGTGTGTTAACCCGATCTACCCAGGTCCAGACAAGTAAATCGTCGCGCCCACGCCGATTCGTATCCGTCACATTCCCCCAGAGTCGTCGCCTACATCGAGCTCGGTGACGGATCACCAGCCACGAAGCTTGGGCTTACATCTTCTCGTAGCTCTCTGCGAAGACGGTTTGGGCAGCGGCTAAACCAGCCCCCAGAGTAAGTTTGTGCCCCTGGGCGTGCAGAACCAACTCTAGCGCACTGATGACACTGAGCGTGTCGAATGAATCGCAGTACCCCATATGGGAAATGCGAACAACTTTGCCCTTGATGTGGCCTTGGCCTCCGGCGATTTGCATGCCGAATTTCTGGCGCATGGTCTTTCGTAGGACGGGTTCATCAACGCCCTCGGGCAAGACGATTCCCGTCACCGAATCTACTGGATCTGCTGCAAATAGCTGCAGGTCCATGGCGGCAATAGCTGCCCTGGTCGCGCGGGCATTCAAGGAAGTGTGGAACCAGATGGATTCCAATCCCTCCTCTCTGATGCGTCTCAGTACGCTCTGCAAGCCGCGAATGAGCTGGTTGTTTGGCGTATAGGGGGTGTCGTTGTTGGCCAACGATTTCCGGAATTTCTTGAGGTTGTTGTAATATTGATGCCCGCTTCCGGCATCAATGCGCGTCCAAGCAGCGTCACTGACGGCCAGGAAGGCTAACCCGGGTGGAAGCATTAGGGCTTTCTGTGATCCGGTGAAGTAGACGTCGATGCCCCACTCATCCACTTTGACCGGGATGGCGCCCACCGCGGTAATCCCATCCACGATAAGCATGGCTCCGTGTTTCTTAGCCACCTTGGAGATGGCTTCGATATCCGAGAGTGATGAGGAGCAGGTTTCGCTGTGGACCACGGTCAGCGTGTCGATGTCCTTGTCCTCGGCCAACATCTTGTCGATCACATCGGGCTTAGCCCCGCTGCCCCACTCGAAATCGTACTTGGCGTGAGGTATATCGAAGGCTGCACAGATTTCTGCCCAGCGTTCTCCGAATTTTCCGCCGTGGCAGCAGAGAACCTTGTGGCCCTTGCCCGGCGGGCAGCATGAAACGATGGCTGCCTCTCCAGCGGCGGTGCCGCTACCGGTGAGGGTCAGGCAGGTGCCCTTAGTTTGAAAAAGGTAGCCAAGAAGTTCGGTCACTTCTTTGAACATCTCGCGGAACTCAGCGGTGCGATGGTGCTGCTGCGGGCGGGCCATCTCCAGGAGAACGTCCTCAGGAACCATCGTTGGGCCGGGCGTGAACAGGCGTTGCTTCTTCATGGTGATTCTCTCGTCTTGGGAAACTAAGTCGGGGCTTCGGTGTCAGACCGTAATTATACGCACCAGGCCTGCCTCGGCAAATTTACCCGAACCTAGTTGCCCGACCGTTACTTGGACAGTGGTACTTGCAGTAGTAGAATTGCCGGGGAAGACGATTCGTTTGCCAGGCTAGGCTAAGATCTGCCAATGGAAGGGTACAGGACCATGCCGTCGAGAATCATGTGCATAATGGGAATTGTTGTCGTGTTCGTAGGCGGCTCGTCGCAGTCGAGCGGCGCGGCGTTCGAGCCTCTCAAGGCGCCTAAGATATTTGTCGAAAACCCGAGTCGCCAGCTGGACCCCATCCACGAGGGCGACAAGATCGACATCATCTACACGGTGGAGAACCGAGGCGATGCTGAATTGATCATCAACGATGTTCGGACGAGCTGTGGCTGTGCCACCGTAAAGCTCAAGACGGCAGAGAAGATCGTGGCTCCTGGCGGTTCGCAAGACATATTGGTCACCTTCAATTCGAAAGACAGACTGGGCAAGCAGGATAAATCGGTCACCTTGTTCTGCAACGACCCTGACCAAAAGCGCCTGAAACTGGCCTTTTCGGTAGAAGTGGAAACGTATTTTACGATCTCGCCGAAACAGAAATACGATTTCAGATCCGTTCGCCAAGGCCAGGTGTTGCCCAAACCGATCGACGTGCTGCCCGCCAAGGCCGGCACGGTGGTCGAAGTGGTTTCCGTGGTTTTTCCTCTCGGGGCGCTGTTTTCCTACCGCACTGACCCACTGCAGGGCAAGGAAGCTGTTGGTCAGCGTTTGACCCTGACGGTGGATGAATCCGCCCCGCTGGGGGAAATCCGTGGGCGGGTCGAAGTCACGGCCCGGGTGGGTGAATTCTCAGAAACAAAGTCACTGATCATTCAAGGTAGCGTCAGTGGGGAGTTGAGCGTGGTTCCGCCGAGAGTCAGGCTCGATACACCGAGCGTACGGGGAAACCAGCTCCGCCCGGTGAAACTGACAGCAATTCTGGGCAATCGGATTCGGATTTTGGGCGTCGATGCAGGACCAAATATCGACGTGACGGTGGAATCCAACGAGAAGCTGACCTCGCACACGATTCGGCTGAAGATTGCGGAAAACGCGACCGACGGTCCGCATGGCGCAGAGTTGGCTATCTGGACCAGCAGCATCGTTCAACCTCTGATTCGCGTCCCCATATTCATGCATGTCGCCCCACGGTTGAGCATCGAGCCACCGATGGTGCTGCTGCGAGCGTCGGACACATCAAGCGGAGCAACGCGGAGGCTGATACTGCAAAACACATCCAAGAAAGCCTTCGCCATCCTCGGGCTCAGCGCGGATCGAGATTTTCTAAGTGTCGAGGAAGCGGATCATCCGGCGCTGCCAACGGGCACGCGATTTATCGAAGTGACCGCCCAGGCTGGGTTTGACGCATCGGGAGAAGACGCTACCGTTACGGTCCAGACCGACGTGCCGGGGGCAGAAACGCTAAGGATCCCGGTGATGTTCGAGAGTGTGGCTCATCAGGCCGGCTTTTAGAGCTGGGACAATCAACTAGCGACAGGGAATAGCCATGTCTGGTCGAGAGGTCGAGTCGGCACCGCCAGCCGTCCACAACGGATCATCCAGTTCTGCGAATTGGGATGACCCCAAATTGCCCGCCGGCGATTCGCCACCGATGCCTAATTGGCCTTTGTGGCTGTCGGCCATGCTCTGGGTCGGCTGGGTTGTGTTTCTGGTGGTCATGATGTTCGTGAGAATAAATACGACATCGCTTTAGCGTCACCTCAGCTAGCAACTATCGGCAGCGGGTTGATGCTGAATCAATCCCATCGGTTCTGCAGAAGAGCAAACTATGGATGGCGTCCCCTTCACGGATGAGCAGGAGCAGCGCTACCGCGCCAACATCAAAGCGCTGGGGCAGACTCAACCCGCACTAAGTCAGCTCATTGAGTCGACTAGCCTTCCGCCAACGGTTGAGACAGCCAAAGGTCGGGACGGCAGCGACACGGTGCGCATCCACCAGAGTGATGGTTCAGGCCAATGGTTTGGGCACTCCAGCATGCCGACGATCAGCGCACCTGTTGTCACCGCCGCCTTCACTTGGTCAGGGCGAAACGTAGTCTTGACCTCAGTCGGAACGGGTTGCGAGATCCTGGTCCTTGCCAGCCGCTCTCCGGCTCACTGCGCCATTTTTGCCTTCGACAATGACATCATCTCCCTCAAGATCGCCATGATCCTCTTTGACTATTCCGATCTTCTTGCTCGTGGGCGGCTGCTCTTTGCCTGTGGAAGCCATGCCGGACAAACCCTGCACGAGCTGATATGCAGTCAACCGGGCCTCGAATACCCCCAAGAGATGTTTGCCTTGCCGCACCAGCCGACTGACGAGCGTGCGCGGATTCGGCGAGAATTTGAGGCGGGCGGAGCGCTAGCGACGGCGCATCAAGCAAGTTTGGCCGCCAACGTGCGGACACAACTTCAAGAGCGTTCGACGACCCGCCAAGACGGCCCAAGGCGGATCGTGGTGTTGTCGCGCGATCCGAGGCCTGAAGCGATTGCCGTCTCGCGGGGCTTGGCCAATCGGCTGAACGAAACTGGGTACATCGCCTGCGTGAGCGTCCCGGACCGCCCAGATCAATGCCATGTTCTGGCACGCTTACGAACCGTTCACGATCACAACCCAGATGGGATCATTCTTGTAAATTGCCTCAGTGGGCCGCTCTCGGGCTACTTGCCTGACGAGCTCCCCGTTCGCAGCTGGCTGCTGACCCGGGACAGCGCCAGGGTGGCCATCAGCGAAGGGATCCGTGCAAACTCGGTAATCTACGCAGCCCATTCGACGACCGCAGACGAATTGGTTGCAGCTGGTGCAGCGGCTGAGCATGCCCGTCTATTGGAACGCGCTGCAGATCAGGCGGCTTACCATCCGGTGACCCTATCCGCCGACCAGCGAGCAGCGTACGAGACTCAAGTCGCTGTGCGGGCTGATGGCATCGACCTCGGCGCCGAAGCGGCCGGCATCACCCTGGACACGCATTCACAGCTCTGGGACTGGATAAGCAAGACGATGCAGGCATCTGAAGGCTCGTGGCGGCGAAACCGAGCAGACAAGTTGCTCAAGCAGGGTGAAGCCGCCGTCGGGCTGAGCCTGAAGGACGCAGATCTGCGGGACCAGTTCCTCTCATTGATTCGCCATCGCCTCGCTCCGGTAATGGCTGTCCGGCACGTCGTAGGCCGACTGATTGACGAAGGATTCGAGGTAGCCGTTTGGGGGACGGGCTGGGCGACCCAGCCGGACATGAGCGAGAGAGTGCCCGATCTCGACGGGCGAGAGATGAATTGGAATCTCGTGTACAACGGCGCTCAACTTGTGGTGTTGCCCTGGTTCAATGATTCGCTGGCCCAATGCGTGTTGGACAGCCTTGCTGCCGGGACATTGCCTGTGTTTGTTCGGCCAGCCACACACATCCGCGACCTGCACCCTCAGCTGGCAGGGCTGCTCGAACAAGTACCGCACGTGGCTGACCCCGATCAAATCAGTGGGAAGGTGAAACGCCTGCTGCAGCCGACGGAGGAGCCAGCTGGCCTGTTGAATCGCTTGCGCGCAGAGGTCATGTCCCAGCATACCTACGATCAACGGCTGGTTTCCTTGCTGGAAGGCTGTGGTTTCGGGTTGGCTTAAATCAGATCATTTCAGTGCGATTTGCCTGACACAGCCTCTTTCGGGGATTTGACGCAGTCCGAATACGCAGGGGGGCCTTTGGAGCCACGAATTTGCTTCTTATGGGCGGGTAAGGGCTTGAATCTCTCGCCCCGATTGAGAAGAATAGGGGTAGTTGGTTAATCCGTGGTGGAGGGGAATAATCCCGGTCGGGTTCTCGGCCGGCAATCCACCCAAGAGAGTTCAATGAAGCGGCGGGCCACAGCCGACTACTGCGCGTGGGCGGGATGTAGGTACGCTAGAGGGTGGGCATTCATGCATAGGTACAATTCGCGGGCAAGCATCATCACGCTCGGTACGGCGACGGCTATCCTAACCGTCGGGGTGGTTTGGGCCACTCAGTTGGGTACGAACATCGATGACTTCTTCAATCCGGGTTCGCAGCCAGCAGTAGTTGGGCCGAGTTTTGATGAAATTCTGCCATCGGTGTATTGCCAATCATGTCATGTGCCCGGCACTGATGATGTCCCGGTGTTCAATCGTTGGGAAGGCAGTGCCATGGCCAACGCCGCCCGCGACCCGCTCTTCTGGGCGGGGATGGCCATCGCCAACCAGGACGTGCAGGATGTCGGCGATCTATGCATTCGCTGCCACGCCCCCAAGGGCTGGCTGGAAGGCCGATCTACGCCGACGGACGGGTCGGCTTTGACCCTCGACGACCGCGACGGCATCACTTGCAACTTCTGCCATCGCATGGTGGATCCAGTGTTCAAACCCGGCATCTCCCCCGCAGTCGATGAAGCGATTCTCGCTGATTTGAGCAGCAACGGATTGTTGCCGGTGAATTTGTTCAACGGATCTTACATTGTTGATCCGGTGGACAGGCGGCGAGGCCCGTTCGACATCATTGCAGCCCTCGGCTTCGATCCACATTCGAGCGGTGGGCCGACGCAAATCTCTCCGTATCACAAGAGTTCCGATCTGTGCGGGAACTGCCACGACGTATCCAACCCAGCCTTCACCCGAACCGAGGATGATCAATATGTCGTCAACACGCTGGGGCAGGAACATCCGACACTGGACAAGTACGACATGTTTCCCGTCGAACGGACCTACAGCGAATGGTTGATGAGCAGCTTCGCCGACGGCCCTATTGATATGACCGGCCGCTTTGGCGGTGACGATCCGCTGGTCAGCACTTGCCAGGATTGCCACATGCCCACCGCAAGCAAACAGGGCTGCAGCTTTGGACCTGTTCGTGCTGATATGCCCCAACACGACTTTAGCGGCGGCTCTACCTGGATGCTCGATGCCGTCCTGAATCTAAACCCCAGCGATAACATCGACCCCAAAGCGATTGCGGCTAGCAAAGCGCGATCCATATCTATGCTGCAACGGGCAGCCACCGTTGAGTTGAGTCAGGTGGGCTGCTATTTGGAAGTTCGCGTCATCAACCAGACAGGCCACAAACTGCCTACCGGGTATCCAGAAGGCCGACGCATGTGGCTCAACGTACAGTTTACCGATGTACTGGGCGATCCTGTGGCTGAGCGCGGATTCTACGATGGCTTGACGGCTGACCTGACCACGGCTGACACCAAGGTCTACGAAGCCCACCTGGGAATCGATGATGCGGTCGCCGCCGCAACAGGTGTGCCAGCCGGCGTGAGTTTCCATTTTGCGTTGAACAACCTAGTCATCAAGGACAACCGCATTCCGCCGCGGGGGTTCACCAATGCAGAGTTCGCCGATATTCAGGCATCTCCGATAGGGATCGACTATGCCGACGGGGAGTACTGGGACGACACCCGCTTCTTCGTCCCGCCTGGCAGCACCGATGCGACGGTGACGCTGTACTACCAATCGTCCAGTAAGGAATACATCGAGTTCTTGCTCAACGAGAACGTAACCAACACGGACGGGCAGATCCTCTACGACCAATGGGTACTAACCGGAATGTCAGCACCCATTGACATGGCCACCCAAGTGATCGCCCTAGCTCCGCACGCCGGAGGAGACTACGACGGTAGCGGCGGTGTCGATTTGCTGGACTACGCCGAATTCCCAGGGTGTGAAGATGGCCCGGATGTGCTGGTAGGCGTACTGTGCGAGCCGTTTGACTGCGACGATGATGGCGACGTAGACCTGTACGACTTCGCCGGGATGGGCTTGTCTCTCAGCGCGGGGTTGTAGGCGAGGCTTGGCCCGGCGCCGAGAGAGTTGGCGAATCGAGAGGTTATTGTTTATATACGAGGTTGGCTGATTCTAAGATCGGCCGGATTAGGGAGACGATGCTTCGACACCAAACCATCTGGTTCAGCGCAATCGCCCTGCTGATCATGGCTACGCCTTCGATTGCTCAATACCACACGCATGCCGAAATCGGCACTGAGCTTCTTGCGGCTGAAACCAACTATCCCACCCTCTGCCGGCGGTATGTGTTGGGCAATTCCGAGTTGGGACGCGAACTCTGGGCGGTATGCATCAGCGACAACGTGGGTGTCCAAGAGGATGAGCCAGAATTCCGCTACGTCTCCACCATGCACGGCGATGAGATCACCGGCGTAGAACTCTGCCTCAGCCTAGTCGATCATCTATTGAGCAACTACGGCAGCGATCCTGACATCACCAATCTGGTAGACGAGGTCGAGATCTGGATCGTACCGCTGATGAATCCAGACGGATACGAGAATGGCTCCAGGACCCGTTTCAACAGCAATGGCGTCGACCTGAACCGCGATTTCCCCGACCCTTTCACCAGCCCGAGCAACACCACCGTGGGGCGAGCAGCTGAAACCGCAGTGATCATGAACTGGTCGTTCGGCCAATCGTTCGTACTGGCGGCCAACCTGCACGGTGGAGCGCTAGTGGCTAACTATCCACTCGACACTCTGCCTGATGGATCTTCCGGCAGTGGTGTCTACTCGGCCTCTCCGGACGATGACGTGTTCATCTTCATTTCAGAAGAATATTCGCAATTCAATTTGCCCATGTGGAACAGCAGCAGTTTCTTTCATGGCATCACCAACGGAGCAGAGTGGTACACTGCTTATGGCGGACTGCAGGACTGGAGCTACCACTATCTTGGCTGCAACGAGCTTACGCTTGAGGTCAGCAACACCAAGCAACCGCCCTCTTCACAGATTCCAACCTTTTGGAACGAGAATCGCGATTCGATGCTCGCCTATTTGGAAACCTGCCTGATCGGCGCGCGGGGCATTGTGACAGGCGATGACACCGGATTACCGCTCGATGCAACGCTGGCCGTGGTAGGCCGAGATCATGACGTGTTCACCGACCCGGACATCGGCGACTACCATCGAATGCTACTGCCGGGTCTCTATGATCTGACCTTTGCAGCCCAAGGATACGAGACCATGACTCAGTACAGCGTCGCGGTCAATTTGGGCGATGCGACGCGGGTCGACATCGCCCTGCCCCGGCCCGCCGCAGTAGCTTGGCCCAATGGCGGTGAGATTCTGGCTGTTGGCTCGCCGGTCTTGATCGACTTCACCGGTGCATCCAGTGCCCAATTCCATGTGCAGTACACAGACAGCGCCAGTGCAAGCAGTTCTACGACCGACGATTTTGAGGCAGTCTTCTTGGGGCCTGAGTATGTAACCGGCGGCGATGCCAACTGGTCTGTGACCACCGGTGATGCCTACACCGGTGTGCGTTCGGCACGCTCGGGCAACACCAGTGACAACCAGACCACCTGGATGAGCCGCGACGTCAGCGGAGGGGCGTTGAGTTTTTGGTACAGAGTCAGCTCCGAGGCCACCTACGACTGGTTTGACTTTTACATCGATGACGTTCGCATGCTGCACCTGTCTGGCGAGGTACCATGGTCGGAATACACCGATACCTTGGCAGCCGGCACGCACACGCTTCGCTGGGAGTACGTCAAGGATGTCAGCGTGAGCAACGGCAGCGATCAGGTTTGGATCGACGACCTCTCGGTGGTCGACAGCGGCGCCACCTGGGTGGACATAACTGCATTGACGCCAATTGGAGCCACCAACACGAGCTGGGCGCCGCCGAGCGAAGGCGTGGACTACAAAGTGCGAGTTCGAGCCTTCTATGGCAATGGCGACTACGGTCAATGGGATGACAGCGACACCGTGTTCGAGGTGGCTGGCATCGGGGCAACCGGCGATTTCGACCAAGATGGCGACGTCGATTTGGCAGACGGTGCCGAATTCAATACTTGCTTTGGAACATCGGTCTCGGTGGAATGTGCCACCGTCTTCGACTTCGACGGCAGTAACGACGTCGATTTGAACGACTACCAGACCTTCTTCTTGCTCATGGGACCGCCGAGTTGATGATGGTTACCAACCCAACAATCCCAGCCAGCACAAACTCGGGCCGAGTCGTGAGGGAATTGGCCATGAACGCATTCGCCCGGCAGCTAAGAGCACTAATCATCGCGGTTGCGTTGACAACAGCGGCTCAAGCCCGCGCAGAGTCAGACATTTACTCAATGGCTGCCAAGGGTGATCGGTCGGCGGTAGAAGCAATGTTGGCCATCGATCCCGAATTGGCGACGCTGCCAGATGAAAGTGGCTCAACAGCGCTCCACTGGGCTGTGCTGAGTCCTGATGCCTCGGTGGTTGCACTCCTAATTTCCAAAGGCGCGAGCGTGGAAGCCGTGGACAGTAGTGGCAATACACCACTCCACGCCGCTGCCAGCGCCCTGAATTCGGCATCAGCCGAGGCTATGTTGGCCGGCGGAGCGAAGATCACCCACGTCAATAAGCGAGGCAACACAGCCCTTCATCTAGCTGTGCTGGCGGGTCAGTCATCCAAAGACGCAGCCCAGCGTCGCCATGCCCTGGTCGAGGTTCTCCTCGAGCATGGCGCCAAGGTGTCGACAACAGATGCCCAAGGCGCCACAGCCCTGCATTTGATTGCCGCCCGAGGTCGAAACGAGCTTCTCAAACTAATGCGTTCAACAAACGCCGATGTAGATGCCAAAGATTCCATGGGCCGTCGTCCGCTACATTGGGCAGCGACCGGCGGGCATGCTGAAGTCTTGAAGTGGTTGCTCAAACAAGAGGCCCGCGTCTCAGCCACCGACAACGCAGGCGAAACAGCGCTCCATGCTGCGGCGCGACGTTTTCAAAACAGCGCCGTCGAGCTGTTGATAGAAGCCAAGGCCGATGTAAACGGCCGCTCGGCCGACGGGAGGACTCCGCTGATCACCCTGGCATCGACTGGGGACGTGCACAGAGGCGCCGACGAAGCCATGGCCCAAGTCGCCAAGACATTGATCGCCGCCGGTGCGGATGTCGAAGCACAAGACTCAAACGGCGCCACAGCCAAGTCCTTGGCTATAACGAACTACCACATAAGGTTGCAGAATGTCCTTCTCATGCACGAGAGGGGCGGCCGCTGATCGTCCAAGCGTGGTCTGCCATGCCAGCCACGTTCAGCTCAAACCGTATCGATCAAAGTCGGTGCTGATAGCGGTTCACGGATAGCTACTCCCTACGAAGTGCATTCCCAAAGAATTCAAGCACTCGTTGCTGATAACCACCAAAGTCGGCGGTTAAGATGTTGCTATGCAGGCCGGGCCCAAGCCATTTGTACTTCGGCTCACGGGCAGCCTCGTAGAGCATGTCCATGTTGTCGGGCGGGATGACGAAGTCGTCTTCGCCGTGGATGAGCAGAATCGGGCGAGGCGCCACTGCAGCGATGGCAGAAAGACCATCGATCCGCCATAGAGATCCACCGGCGTGTATCGACATGGATGCCATCACGAAATCAGCAAGCACAGGCCCTAATACTGGTAGGCGCTGGGCATGTTGACGAGCCAGCAACGGGGCCGACGCGAAGCAGCTGTCCAAGACAATGGCCTCGATTCGCTCGTCTTGGGAAGCTGCGCGCACCATTGTCATCGCACCCATCGACGAACCGAGGCCAAAGACGTGGCGGGCACGATCTGGGCGTTCACGTTTCAGCCAGTCCACAGCCGCTCGAACGTCAGCGGTTTCAAACAATCCGAACGTCGAAGTGTGCCCATCGCTGTCGCCGTGTCCGCGAGCGTCGAAGATAAGACCGCTGTAACCTTCATCGTGGAAGAGGGCGAGGAAATCGATGAAGTTGCCCTTGTTTGCGCCCGAGCCATGACAGATTACGACAGAAGCGTCACTGCTCTCGTCCGGCAAGAACCAACCAGAGATGGTTAGCCCATCCACCGTCTTGAAAGTCACGTTCTCGATGGGCAGATCAGCGTAATAGCCAAGGTCTGCGGCGTTGCCGATCTTGATGCGATGAACCAGCGATCCGATGACCAACGGCGCGAAGACGAAGGATACAGCGAGGAATCTCAGCGGACTGATGCCTAACGCCATTATGGCTAGCCGGCGTTTCTTGGGATTGGAGATTCCGTGGATTCCTCCTGCTAGTCGGCGGCGCTTCCGCCCCCAACGCCGCACACGTTCGCCCATCATACCCACGGTTCGTTTGTACAACGCCCAGGCCAATCGCCAAGCTGCGACAAAGTACACTGCCCAGAATACCTCTCCCCACAGGATACGCCCGCTGGCCATGTATGCCCCAAACGCCTGGGCACCGGCGAGAGCCGCGGTCATAACAGCAAGATAAATGGCTACGGTCCACCAACGTTCTCGACGAATGCGGGGCCACCCCCACCAAAGAGTCGCCCCAAGCCCTGGCAACATCAAGATGATGACTGTCTCGCCGCCGTGGTGCGTGAACCGGCCGACCAACGGAAAGGCAACAGCCGAACAAACCAAGCTCAGCACAACGACTCTCAAGCGACGCTTAATCCTGGCTGAATGCATATTTAATAACATGGCCCGCAGTGCGGATGCTCTTCTACTGAGGCTCGTCTCGCGATAGTGGCTCGCACGCCCCTCAGGCTTAGGCTACGGTTGCCGTTTCCTCCCGAGTTGGCAGCATCTGAGACAAGAGAACAATTGGCGAGAACACCAACCAGCAGAAGGTTGTTTGAAAAGCACGCGCCCGATCCATCGAATCCGAACGGACTCGCTTCTTGCACAACAATTCTGGGTACGGCTTTTGCTGAAATCCTGCAACGCTGCGCCGCACGGTCTGCAATTGGTCGGCAGATTCGAAAGGCGCCACCGTGATCAAGTGCTCCATCTCGGCCTCGGACACACGGTCCCCTGCTTTGGATAGTGCAATGGATACTACCCCAAGAGGTATGCTAACGATGAACAGATGCTCGCCGAACCCAAACGGCACCGCAGACCCTACTAGATTCGCTCGCCACATTCCGGGCATCGCGGCTCACTCAGCCCTCGAAGAATGTATGCACATGATCGGCAGCGGGTTTCACCCACATGAAGAAACCTCTCGTACGTCAGCTTGTGGTAGATAGCAAGGCTCACGGCCTCCGAGACAACAACTGCACAAACCATGTTGGCTATCAAGATCCAATTAGGAACCCTCGTTGAATCGACCACGAGAGGGGTCGCCGAGCCCCAGACAAGCAGTATAGTGAGGCCCGCGACGACTGAAACTAGTACGCGCCACCACCATCGTAGTCGCCGCACCATTGGCTTCTTCTCCTCGACCAGAGTGAACCCGTCTCGAATCCGCAGGGTCTGCGGTGCCAGCCTATTCCTGCCCAAGAAATTCGAACGCTTGGTCTTCATAGCGGATCCTACATGATTTCCTTCTTTGCCATAAGATCGAGGCGATGATAGACTGGACCATGCATTCCCACCCCTAGCCTGGCAGTCGCCCATTGCTGTAGAATGACCGGCTTACCTTGAGCGGCCAAAGCGTAGTTAGAGGATGACCAGCGGAATGACGCGGAATCTGGAATATTCAACCAGGATTTGTTTGGGCTTCATGGCTCTTGCAGTCGGACTGGGCCTCGGTGCTTGCAGCGTGCGCGATGACCGCGTTGCGGTCGATGATCAAGCTGCTGCTGAGATTGCTGTTCCTGCGCGAATGGAGCGCAATCCTACGCTGCCGGATCTCTTCATCAAGCGGGAGGTTTCCATCCCCATGCGCGATGGCGTGAACCTGTTCACGGCCATCTACGAGCCTGCAGATACTTCACAAACGTATCCGATTTTGATGCTCCGTACGCCTTACAGCGTCGGGCCCTATGGAGCCGATGAGTTTCCGCGTCGACTAGGCCCGAGCAGGTTTCTGGCCAAGGCCGGCTATATCTTCGTTTATCAGGATGTTCGAGGAACATTCATGTCCGAGGGGCAATTCGTCAACATGACGCCCCACCTGGACAACAAGAGCTCGACGTCAGACATTGACGAGAGCACCGACACCTACGACACCGTCGAATGGCTGATCAACAACGTGCCTAACAACAATGGCAAGGTTGGCCAATGGGGCATTTCATATCCGGGATTCTACGCAGCCGCAGGCGTGATCGATGCTCACCCAGCCCTCAAAGCCGTCTCCCCGCAAGCGCCTATCGCGGACTGGTTTTTTGACGACTTCCATCATCACGGCGCGTTCTTCTTGCCGCACTCATTCAACTTCATGTCGTCCTTCGCCCTCGAGCGCACCGAATTGACCACGGAATGGCCCGGCAGCAGATTCGATCATGGCACGCCGGATGGGTACAAGTTTTTTCTGGAGATGGGGCCTATCAAGAACAGCCTCGGTTTGTACAGCGATGAGGCGCGCCCCTACTGGGACGACATCTTGGCCCATCCGAATTACGACTCGTTCTGGCAGGCAAGCAACCTGATCCCCCACCTCAACAATGTAGGTCCAGCCGTGATGACCGTAGGCGGCTGGTTTGACGCTGAAGATCTCTACGGGCCGTTGAATATCTACCAGAGCATCGAAGAGAAGAATCCCGACGCGTTCAATATGTTGGTCATGGGTCCGTGGGTGCATGGCGGCTGGGCGCGGAACAAGGGAGACCGTCTGGGCGATGCCCGATTCGGCGATGGCCATTCGCGGTGGTATCAGAAGAACATCGAATTTCCCTTCTTCGAGCACTTCCTCAGAGGCGAATCCGATTTGGATCTGCCAGAAGCCTATGCATTTGACACCGGAGCCAATCAGTGGCATCGCTTCGAGGAATGGCCTCCTGCCCGCAGCGAAGCGAAGGAATTATTCCTGCAAGAGAACGGGGGGATGACTTTTGCAGAACCGTCCGCCGAAGAGGAAGCCTATGATGAGTACATCAGCGACCCAGCCAAACCGGTGCCTTTCATTCAAGACATCACCACGCGCATGCCCAAGCACTACATGACCGCCGACCAGCGTTTCGCCGCCCGCAGGCCTGACGTGCTAGCGTATGAAACAGATGTATTGGAAGAAGACATCACCTTGGCAGGTCCTATATTGGCTGGCCTGTGGGTGTCAACATCCGGCACTGCTTCCGATTGGATCGTCAAGCTGATTGACGTCTATCCGCCAGACGCCCACGACAACGAAGACATGGATCCAGGCGTCCACATGGGCGACTACCAGATGATGATCCGCTCGGAGGTAATCCGCGGGCGATTCCGCAACAGCTACGAGCACCCCGAACCGTTCGTGCCCGACGAGCCGACCAAGGTCGAGCTGAAACTCCAAGATGTCCTCCACACATTCAAGGCTGGCCACCGGATCATGGTGCAGATTCAGAGCTCCTGGTTCCCGCTGGTGGACCGCAATCCCCAGAAGTATGTGGACAACATCTACATGGCGGACGAAAAAGACTTTATCAAGGCGACCCAGCGGGTGTACCGGTCGGCCAGCCACCCGACATCCTTGCGCATAGGCGTTCTGGAGCCAAATTGACGGGCTCCACCTCAAGAAACACCTTAGCGGCGGGCGAAGCTGACCCTGCAGCGTGAACGCCCCTTGATTCGATTGGCTATGTGCATTCTACTCGACAAGGATGGCGCAGACGGGTTTGCGCCGGCTACATGATTCAATTGCCTTGCAACGCGTTGGTTTGAAGGAATCCCCCTATGGTTGTCGTTATGAAACCCGGATGTTCGACGGAGCAGGTAGAGCATGTTTGCGAACTGGTTCGCGAACTAGGCCTCAAGGATCATGTCATCGTTGGCACGGATCGTACGGTTATCGCAGCCATCGGCGATAAGCGAAGTGTGGACATGAGCGCCTTGGAGACAGCCCCGATGGTTGATCGCATGGTGCCTATCTTGGCCCCCTACAAAGTCGCCAGCCGCGAAGTCAAGCAGGAGAAGTCGGTCATCCCCATCGGTTGCGGTGCCAGCGTCGGTGGAAATAAGATCGCAGTCATCGCCGGCCCTTGCAGCGTCGAGGATGAGGGACAGTTGATGGCCGCTGCCCATGCAGTTAAGCAATCTGGAGCGGTGGGACTGCGCGGCGGTGCGTTTAAACCGCGGACCAATCCTTATAGCTTCCAGGGGCTTGGCGAAGAGGGATTGAAACTCCTAGCCAAAGCGCGGGACGAGACCGGCTTGGCAGTAGTGACCGAAGTGATGAGCATTGACCATGTTGACATGGTGGCTGAGTACGCAGACGTGCTGCAAATTGGCACGCGGAACATGCATAACTTCAACCTGCTGATGGCCATCGGCAAGACCAAGAAGACGGTGATGCTCAAACGCGGTTGGTCAGCCACGCTCGATGAATTCCTGCTTGCGGCTGAATACATCATCAACGAGGGCAACCCGAACGTGATCCTCTGCGAACGAGGTATCCGCACGCATGAAAGCTATGTACGCAATACTTTGCCGTTGGCCATCATTCCCGCTGTTCGGCGAGAATCTCACCTGCCCATGGTCATCGATCCGTCGCAGGGCACGGGCCACGCCTATATGGTGCCGGATATGTGCCTCGCGTCCATCGCCGCCGGTGCCGACGGACTATTGGTCGAGGTCCATCCCGACCCAGAACACGCTATGACCGACGGTGCCCAGTCGATCACGCCGCAAGTATTTCAGGAAACAATGCAAAGCTTAGCCAAGATAGCCGCGGCTGTTGACCGCAGCACATAGCGCGATCAGTTGCCCAGGGCCACCGCAAGCGCTCGTTGGATGTCTTGGCGATCAGGCGCAAGCTCTGCCGCCCGCCGCAGTACTTTGGCCGCTTCGTCCATTCGGCTAGTGTTCAAATAGAGCACGCCGAGGTTGAACATGGCATCCGCATAATCAGGCCGGTGTCGGAGAGCTTGCCGGTAGGAGCGAGCAGCCTCGGCCATCCGCCCCACGGCCATCCAGGTGTTTCCCTGATTCAGGTGCGCTTCGGGCAGCGTCGGATCGATGGCCAACGCCTTCTCAAATAGCTCCAGCGCTGATCGAACCTCTCCTTGCTGAGCCAAAACCATCCCCAGCCCATTGAGCGCGAGCGGATCAGATGCGTCGCGCGCCACTGCCTTTTCAAACTCGATCTTCGCCTCGGCAAGCATCCCTTGCTTCGCTAAGGCATCAGCCAAACCTCGATACGCGCCAGCGTAGCTTGGATCCCCTTGGACGGCCTTGACGTAGTGCTCCTTGGCGCCCGCGTAGTTGCCGAGTTTCATCAAGGTACCGCCCGCAGCCAGGTGAGCATCGACATTGTTTGGCTCCAAGACCAGCGCTTTGCCGATCTCGATTAAGTCCTCCTCGTAGCGACCTTGGGCTGCCAAGGCTGCTCCGTGATTGGTGTAGGAAACCGGGCTTGGATTGCGAGGGTGGTGCATAGGCCAATTGCAAAACAACCCGGCAACCAAGGCACATCCCCCAGCGGCTAAAATGGGGCGAAACTGCCCACCGCGAATCAACGGCACGCAGCGGATCAGACCCGCCGCTGCAAACATCATCAGCACCGGCACCAGCCCGAAACGATACCGAGCAAACACCACGAAGGCGGTTACCGACAGAGAGGTGAGCCCAAGCCAGCCGTACAGCAGCCACAAGCCCTTGCGCCGAGACCAAGTCAGCAACAGGCCGACCGCTGCCAAAGGGCATAGAACGCCGAAGTGCCACACTGCGTCTAGCCAATGCAATAGTCGCGAATGCTGGTGATAGAGATAGTAGTCCTCGGTATCGAAGGCTTCGTAGGCTCCCCAGGTCATCGCCCACTTCTTGCCCGTCAAGAGAAGCCAATCGGCTGGGTCGTCTTTGATGTATGCCCATGTGCTGCGGAGGTAGTAGTCGGATACCTCCGTCGGTGATAACTTGCGACCCTCGGCTAACTCAGCCGCTTGACTCCAGCCGTCTTGCTCAGTCTCGGCCGAAGCCCGACCCCGCTGCGAAGGAAGGTAAGATCCGGTGCCTTGCGGATGGTGACCCATTGCAAAGTTCTGCCCCAAATTCGGCGTGGTGAGAACGAATTCGCCGGTCACTTTCCAATTGCGCAGCGCCCAGGGGCTAAGAGCAACCACCAAACCCACTGTCAGCCCTACTAGGCCGATGCTTCGTGTCTTAGATGCAGTCGAGATTCCCCCCTTGCTTGGAGCAAACCAAGTCCAGGCTGCGAGCAAGGGAACTAAGGCCATCGTATTTTGCCGCGCGAGGATCAAACCGCCGGCCACAAACCCAGCAAGGCCGCAGCGGACCAGCGCTTTCCGTTTGGCGCAAGAGGCCAGTATTGAGAGGAGCGCGCAACTCAAGAATAGGGCCAAGCTAGTCTTTTGAATCAGGCCATCGAAGAACAGCGCCGGCGGATAAAGCGCCAACATGATCGCCGAGATCAGAGCGGTGCGCTGATCGAAGAATGACCGGGCGGCGAAATACAGCATGAGGCAAGCGGCGGTGCCCATGAGCATCTGGACCAGTCGAGGCCACCACAAATCATGGCCCATGATGCTGTACACACCGGCCAACCCATAGGCGTAGAGCGGCGCGTGAACAAACTTCGATGACCCCAGCCAGTCACCGGCTGCGATCTCCACGGCACGCTGGTCATAAATGCGGGCATCGGAAACGGGGTAATCGAAGAACCCGATGGACCGAATCTCTTCGAGGTAGACTAGGCGCAGGCCCAGCCCAACCAGGAGCACCGCCATCAGACACGCCCAATGCGGCAGGGGCCAAGAAGGGTTGTCTTTCTCGGACATCGCTGCTTTGTTACCCGTTGGAGCGATCCTTGGTCAAGGGCAGCCGCAGACTTCGGCGGAAATCGCCGGCGCTTGATTTTGCTCGACTGGCAAGTTACCAGGGATGCATGATCCTTAGTCCTTCTAGAATTGTCATTGGAATTTTCTGGCTCTTAGGCCCTGGCCCGGCCTCGGCCCAGCCGACATCTGCCCCGGCAGAAGAGCTGCAAAACCGCGTCGACGCCCTAACTGCTTTGGCGAACCCAACCAAGGACGATTGGCCAACCGAGGCGTGGCAATCTCGGGCCAAGCATCGGCTCCAGGATCTTGCTGAGGCGATGATCCAACGATTCAACTCGAAAGAGCTTCTCGACAAGGGCCTTGGCTGTTTCTCGCCAGATGCTCGGATCGCCAATCTGCGACCTGCCGGCGGACAAGTCAGCGAGGTGCCCGGCTGGCGGGTCCGGCGATTGGCGCTGGCCGACATAGCTGCCCTGCCTTCTGGTCCCCCAGAAGCTGGTAGTCATTTCATTCGCCTGCCCGAGCTGCTCAAAGGCCTCGGATCGGGGCCGGCGCTTCATGTTGTTTTCAAAATCATCTCCATCTCGCCCTTGTCAAACCAACGATTCACTACGACGGTGCTCGTAGAAATCGCATCAGGCCACGAGGGCGCTGCTATCCAACGGAATGCGACCTGGGATGTTGACTGGCTCGGCGAATCTACAACCGCCGACCCGCTGATCACCGGCATCCGCCTGACGCGCTACGAGGAGGCCACTACAAATCAACCCACATTTGTCGACGCAACCCGGGCGGTGATTACCGATGCCGCAACATGGCACCCGCATCTCAGCCATGGAAGCGACTATTGGCATGGCCGACTCGACGCCATTGGCGAAATGAACCTCATGGGTCATGAAGGCCTAGCCATCGGGGACGTCAACGGCGACGGGCTTGATGATCTATACGTCGCCCTGGGAAACGGGCTGCCCAACAAGCTATTCATCCAACAGATTGACGGAACTGTCCATGAAACCGCTCATCAGGCAGGTGTCGATTGGCTGGACGCGACCAAGGGCGTGCTGCTGGTGGATTTGGACAACGACGGCGATCAGGATCTTCTCTGCGCCATCGGGCCGACGATTGTCTATTGCCAGAACGATGGCAGCGGACGATTCACACCGACCAGGTCACTCAAAGCAGGCTCACCCGCATCCTTCTATTCGCTGGCGGTTGCGGACTACGATCAGGATGGCGATCTGGATATCTATGCCTGCCGCTACGTCAAGCAGCGCTACGGCCTGAGCGTTCCCATGCCCTTGCAGGATGCAAACAACGGCCCGTCTAACCATCTCTTGCGGAACGACGGCCCAGAGGGTTTCGTAGATGTCACCCGCGTGGTCGGACTGGGCGTCAACAACCGTCGCTTCAGCTTGTCAGCCACTTGGATCGACTATGACCAGGATGGCGACGTGGACCTCTATGTCGCCAACGATTTTGGCCGCAACAACTTGTACCGCAATGACGAAGGGCGCTTCACCGATGTAGCCGATCAAGCGGGCGTTGAAGACCAAGCGGCCGGCATGGGGGTGACCTGGTCGGATTTCGATTTGGACGGCGACTTCGATCTATATGTAAGCAACATGTATTCCTCAGCCGGCCGGCGGATCGCGACTCAACAGCGTTTCATGGCCAACGATGCACCGGATGATCGACTCGGCGTTTACCGGCACAGTTTGGGCAACACGTTGTTGGTCAACGCGGGCGACGGGTCATTTGGAGACCACAGCGACGACGCCGGCGTGAGGATGGGGCGATGGGCGTGGGGATCGCTCTTTGCCGACATCAACAACGACGCCTTCGATGACTTGATCGTGCCCAACGGGTTCTTGACCAATGACTACAAGGACGACTTGTGAAGTTTCTTCTGGCGGCGCGTGGCGTCGCAATCAGCTCGCAACGACCTTCGGCCTGCATACCTGGAACGAAAGCAAGAGTACCTTGCTGGATGGGCCGCCATCACCCAGCTAATGGACCAAGGGAAGTCGTGGAGCGGGCATGAACGCAATTGCAGCTACCTGAATCTCGGGGATGGCACATTTGCCGACGTCAGTTCAGCTTCTGGACTGAATTTGGAAGACGACGGGCGTTGCGTAGCCGTCACCGATTGGGATAGTGATGGAGACTTGGACTTCTGGTTCAAGAATCGCACCAGCCCGCAACTTCGCTTCATGGCCAATGCGGGCAATCCTGGTGCTCATTATTTGGCCCTTGGCTTGGTGGGAACCCAGTGCAACCGCGACGCGATCGGCGCGATTGTTCGGGTCTACGCCGAGGGCGCGGTGCTGGTTAGAACGCTGCTGGCTGGACAAGGCTACCTGTCTCAATCGAGCAAGTGGGTCCACTTTGGCCTGGGAACTCGTTCTACCATCGACAAGGTAACCGTCACTTGGCCCGACGGCATGCTGCAAGAATGGACGGGGATGACCGCGAACGCCCGATACCGCCTAACCCAAGCAAGCGAAGCAGCAGAACGCATCCAGCGCAAGCCCATCGCATCGTGGAAGGAACTTCCGGCTGATGTGCCTCCACCTGGCACTGCACGGATCGTTCTCAAAGAAGCCCTACCACTACCGCCTTCGATCCATGACAAATTCAAGTCGGAGCAATCATCCAATGCGTCGGTGGTCACCCTCTGGGCCGGCTGGTGTGCCCCCTGCTGGACAGAACTTGGCGACTGGGCCAAGAAGGAAGACCGCTTGGTCGCTGCGGGCATTGAAGTCTGGGCTTTGAATATCGACGCGCCCGATGGCCAAGCGGCAGCTTTGCAACAGTTTTCTGAGCAGATTTCAAGTGAGCAGATCCATGCTCAGCCGGCGGACGCTACAGTGCGGGAGTTATTGCGCGCCGTCGTGGCAGAGATCGGCCGAAAGCCGCTGAATTCCTTGCAGCTGCCAACAAGTCTCTTATTGGATGGCTTGGGACAAGTGCAGGTGATCTACCTTGGACCGGTCAGCGCAGAGCAGTTAGGCAGAGATACAGCCGAGTACGCCCAGCAGACCAAACCGCTGCACCAGAGGACCTCATTTGAAGGGCGGTGGTTCTTCCGCACCCCCAGGCACTACGGCAGTTTGGCTGACCACCTGCAACAGGCGAATCTGGGCGAAGAAGCCGTTTTCTATAGGAACCTGCGCAAGCCAACAAAGCGACCCAGGCCAGCTCGCACCGCTACTCCACGGCCGTCAGGAAGCCTCACGCCGGGACCCAAATAGCCCAGTTTGCCTATGCGAGCCAACCCGCCGCACTTTTTGGCGATTATTCTGGTGACAGGCAAGGTCCGTTTGGGCTACACTCGGGGAAACCTACCTACCAACAAGTTCGGGAAAAACTGGCTGGAGTGTAAATGATGCGTGTTTTGGGCCAAACCATAAGAATCTTCTTATTCTCCGTTTGTCTCGTGTCGACTCAGTCGGCCAAGCCTGCCTGGGCGGGAGCCGGAGGGGGCTGGATTGAGTTCACCGATGAGACCGCGAGTCGGCTGGTGGCTGATCCTGGCGTTGGAGTTTCAGACGGCGAAGAAAAAGACTACGCATGGGGTGACGTGGATAACGATGGGGACATCGACATCGTCTGCGTCCGCAAGCAGCCGTTCACCACGCCCGGACGGCGCACCAATGTGCTGTTCATGAACGAGGGCATCGTTGATGGCCAAGCGAAGAATGGCGTGTTCGTGGATCGCACCAGCCAGTTCATGGTCGATGCCGACGACGGAGGCCAAGGCTTCTTGGACCTGACCAACGACCGCGATGTCATTCTCGCTGATGTCAACAACGACCTCTGGCTCGACATCATCACCGTTGTGACCATCAGCGACGGTTTGCCCAAGACCATCTCCCATCCGCGCATCTACATGAACCTGGGCGAAATCGGCGGCGTGTGGCAGGGTTGTCGCTACGAAGAGGGCCGAATCCCGCAGTTGTTCACCATTCCGGGCGGCCAAGCGGTGGCACCGCGCCTCTGCGCCATCGCAGCCGGGGATGTGACTGGTGACGGTTTCGTCGATCTATATATCGGCGACTACGACAGTGGCGGCGTCGGCGGGGCTACACCTGAAGACCCAAACGATGATGTCAACGACCGCTTGTTGATCAACAACGGTGCTGGCTTCTTTACCGATTCGCTCGAGACGCGCATGACCGGCAACATGCTGCTTTCGGCCTTTAGCATGGCTGTCGCTATCGAAGACATGAACGGCGATGGGGCCATGGATGTGGTGAAAGATACGGCATTGAATTTTCCCCAGCGGATTTCAATCAGCTACAATGATCCTGCCAATGTTGGTTTCTTCGATGTCTTCGATGTGATTTACAACAACGCTCCATACCACATCACAGTTGGCGATCTGAACAACGACGGCTTGCCCGACGTAGTGGTGACCGATGATGGGCAGGATGGCTATCTACTCAATACGGGCAACGACGGGGCGGGATCCGCCCAGTTCATATCCTTCGCCTTTGACCGGTTTGGCGCCGTCGATTCCGAGTTCGGTGGCAACTCAGTGATCGCTGACCTCGACAACGACGGCTTCAACGACGTAGCCATCTGCGACATTGATGTCGATTCGCCGGGATGCAACCGTCGATTGCATCTGTATCGCAACTTGGGCGACGTGCCCAATGTCACTCTGCAGGAACAATCTGGCTTTGAGCCCTGGACCGCCATCGGCTCTCACGACGTAGCAATCTTCGACATCGATGGCGACGGCTGGAAAGACATGTTCATCGGAACCTGCTCGGGAACGAAGGTTTGGATCAACCAGCCACCGGGCACATTGCTGTTTAGTTATCCCGACGGCATGCCCTCTACACTGACGCCCAATGTAGTGACCCAGTTCCGGGTAACTGTCACCGGCGATGGCACGACGCCGCAATCGGGCACGGGGAAACAGTTCGTGTCCATAGATGGAGGCCCGTTCGTCGAGTCAGTCATGGCCGAGGACGTACCCAACACCTATTTCATCAACTTGCCCGGCGTCGCCTGTGCATCTGAGGTGCGATATTATGTCCAGGCGGAGATGGCCAACGCGAGCCTGGTTTCCGACCCGATCGGCGCCCCGATCAATACCTACTCAGCTCTGGCTATATTTGGCACTGAGCTGTTGATCGACGAACGATTCGAGGCCATTACCCCTTCTTGGACAGCGACCAACGATGCTAGCTTGACAGGCGGAGCTTGGGAGCGAGTTGACCCTGTGGGCACGTTTTTCCCCTCTGGCAGCGGGTTGCTAGCCCAGCCCGAAGACGATGCTGGCGCCGGTGCAGAGACGATGTGCTTCATTACCGAGCAACACGTGGGTGGCGGCGATGCCCGGGCAAGCGATGTGGACTTTGGGCCCGCGACGCTGACTTCGCCGGTGATCGACTTGAGCGGTAGCGATGCCATCATCGAGTACGCACGTTGGCATTTCTCTGGTGTCGGCGGAGCATCCATCCCCGACGCTTTGCTGACCGAAGTGTCCAACGATGGAGTTGGCTGGACGCCGGTCCATGACACGTTTGACACCAACCGTGCCTGGGAAGTCGTTTCTTTTAGGGTCGGCGATTTCGTTACACCGACGGCCACGGTTCAGGTCCGGTTCGTAGTCGAGGATGCGTCCAACAACTCCATCACCGAATCGGGCATCGACAACTTCACCGTAACAAGGCTGCTTTGTGACTCCTGCATCGACGACATTGATTGCATAGACTCGTTGTTCTGTAACGGAGATGAAACCTGCATTGGTGGTTCGTGTGTGCCCGGCACCAATCCTTGCCCATTCGGCTGCGACGAACTAAACGACGTCTGCACGGGCTGCGGAGTTGACGCCGACTGTGATGACGGGCTTTTCTGCAGCGGCATGGAGACCTGTGTCGGCAACGTCTGCACCGCGGGAACCGATCCCTGCCCAGGGCAGCTTTGCGATGACGGCCTAGACGTGTGTGTCGATTGCCTTGATGCAACCGACTGCGACGACAGTGTGTTCTGCAACGGGGCTGAACAATGTGATGGTGGCCTGTGTGTAGCAGGGGCGGACCCCTGCCCAGGCCAATTGTGCGATGAGGGCGGGGCCGTCTGCTTTGATTGCTCCTCAGGCAACGATTGCGATGACGGGCTGTTCTGCAACGGAGTTGAGACCTGCGTGGGCGGGGATTGCATTGCGGGAACCGCTCCCTGTGCGGGGCAGTTCTGCGATGAACCGACCCAAGAATGTGTAATCGATTTACAACCCCGGATGGGGGATCCTGTGCGAAACCTCACGCCGAGCGATTTGGTGCGCTTCCTGGCTGGGCGGGTCAAATTCGATGAGGTCTTGACTGAACCGAACGGCCTGGGGCCGATCTTCAATCAGAACGCCTGCGGGGCCTGCCACAGCGTGGGCGGATTGGGCGGCACAGGGACAATTCTTGTCACTCGCTTCGGACAGCAGGACAAGAGCGGCTTCAATTCCCTGGCGTCACTCGGCGGCTCGCTCCTCCAAGCTCAATCAATTGATCCTGTCAACTGCCAGGAGGTTGTGCCTGCCGAGGCCAACATCGTCGCCTCGCGAATTACTACCGGTGTTTTTGGCGCTGGTTTGGTCGAAGCTGTGCCAGACCCCGTATTGCTTGATCTAGCGGTAAGCCCGCCGGCTGGCATCAGCGGCGTCGCCCATATGGTTGGAGCATTTGAAGACCCGATGGGCGCCCCGCTCCATGTGGGCCGCTTCGGATGGAAATCTCAAGTGGCTACCGTGCTGACTTTCTCAGCCGATGCCGCTCAGAACGAGATGGGGCTTACCAACCGCTTCATCCCGACCGAAAATGACCCCAACGGAACGATGCCACCCGAATTGGGCGTCTGCGATGCGGTTCCTGACCCTGAAGACGGGCCGGACGGCGAAGGCTTCGACTTCATCGACCGGGTGACCGACTTCCAGCGGTTCTTGGCTCCTCCGCCGCAAACACCGCGCGGAGGAATGACCGGTGAGGCGATCTTTGTCAACATCGGTTGCAGCGACTGCCACGCTCCGACCTTCATCACCGGCACCGCAGCCGAAGCCGCCTTGACCAATCAGGTTATCAAGCCGTACTCCGACTTCTTGGTACACGGCATGGGCACCTTGGGCGACGGCATCGAACAGGGCGGCGCCGGCGTCACCGAAATGCGCACCGTGCCCTTGTGGGGGTTACGCGTACGCGATGCCATGCTGCACGACGGACGGGTCTTGGGCGGTCTGTTTGCTGATCGAATCGATAGTGTCATCAACTGGCACAACGCCCCCGGAAGCGAAGCCGCGACGGCCGCATCGGCCTACGCGGCGCTCCTGCAAACCGAAAAGGATGCCCTGGTCGCATTCCTCGATTCACTGGGCAGAGCTGAGTTCGACCATGACGGCGACGGCGACGTAGATTTGAGTGACCTAGCCACTTTCGGCGCATGCCTAACCGGGCCAAGCAGCGGGCCATACACGCCGGACGATGGCTGTGCCATCTCCGACATCGAGCAGAACGGCAGCGTGAACTTATTCGATTACAGCCTATTTCAGCGAGCCTTCACCGGATCGGAGTAACGAAGCGCGGGGGATACTCTAAGACGGTGGGCCCGCCTCTATCGGGTTGACCGCAAACAGATAGAGGGCTCTGCCGCAGCGCCGGTACCTAGCGTCATCGTCGGGCTGCAAATGAGTACCCATAGTTGCCTGCCAGTGGATCGCTTGGAGAGACGGTTTCCTGCGACCCACAAGATTCTCCGGTCTGTAGCCGGGCAAGAAACTAAGCCCTGAGCACCGCATTCCGCCCTGCTCATGCCTCTGCTACATAGGTTGGAGCTGCGGGATCATCGCGTTTGTGGGTTGATCCGCAGATCTCCAGGTGCGCCCCGAAAGGAATACAGCCCGTCCTCGTTCACATGCTATACCCCCATGCCCATGTGCCCCACAAGAGGCACGAGAATGCCGCGATGGCTGCAGGATGAGGCGGACGATACTCCGCTGCCTACGCCCACTACGACGCATAGCGCACTTCATTATTGGAATATGAAATGAAGCACCGCAACCAAGACATTGCTGGTGATTTCTTGCTAATTGTCCGGCTGCGAGGCGCCGATCTGTGGCAGAAGCGACCGGGCCGGCTCGCTCCAAAACAAGCGAGGTGGGTGCGCATCGCTAGCAGGACAGTGGAAATTGCTGTTGGGCAGTTTCGGCAAACGTCACGAAGCCCTTGGGTCTTGCCAGAGTCGCCGGAGCACTTTAGCACTGTGCTGTAGAGAAGCTGATTCGTGCAGGTGGAAGCGCTCATAGTTCCACGAGCACATTTCCAGAACTCGTAGGGAGATCACGCAGATCATGTCACTAAGCACCAAGCTGATAGCAATCGCGACGGTTCAAATTCTCCTTGTCACCGGAGTTCTATTTGTGCTCTACGCAAAGGAGGCCAAACATGCCTCTCGTGAGCAAGCAGTTGAGGGTGCACGCAGCAGCATCCTCTCCGCGGAGGCCGCACGCGCAGCGATTGGAAAGCAGTGGACTCAAGGGCTGCTTAACAAGCAGGCCCTGAGGGAGTGGGCCGATGAGGGCGAACTCGGAAAGATTCTTAGCGCTGTGCCGATCGTTAACGCCTGGCGCGTGGGAGAGGATGGGGCCAAGGCACGGGGCTACGAGTTTCGGGTACCGAAGAACCAACCGAGGAATCCCAAGAACGAGCCGGACGAGTTCGAGAAGAAAGCCCTCGCGCTATTCGCCAGTGGCGAGACCGATGAATATTTTGAGGTTGACGAGGCAACTAATAATCTCCGCTTGATGCGCTCCATCAAGCTGACGGAAGAATGCATGCTGTGCCACGGCGATCCGAACACATCTATGGCTCTCTGGGGTAACGACGAAGGTCTCGATCCAACCGGTGCACGGATGGAGAACTGGAGAGTTGGAGAACCGCATGGTGCTTTTGAATTTGTCCAGTCTCTCGATGAAGCAGATGCAGCCATTGCGGCAACACTTTGGAAGGGCGGCGGAATCACTGTGTTTCTTGCGGTCCTCGTTGTAGGTGGTGCCCACTTGATCTCATCGCGCGTAATCGTCAAGCCGCTCAATCAGGTCATCGATCAACTCGAAGATGGGGCCTCCCAAGTGAACAGCGCGTCTAGCCAAGTTTCAGTGTCTTCGCAGAAACTGGCCGCAGCGGCAAGCGAACAGGCGGCCTCCCTGGAGCAATGTACAGCGTCCCTTGAGCAGCTGGAGTCGACGGCGCAAAGTGCAGGAAGTAAAGCCCAACAGGCGAAGTCTTGCACCGATCACGCTGCGACGGCAGCAAACGAGGGCAACAGCTCCATGGGGCAATTGAACAAGGCGATGGCTACCATCAACGACTCGTCCGATCAAATCGGCAAGATTGTCAATGTGATCGAGGAGATCGCATTCCAGACCAATCTGCTAGCGCTCAATGCAGCAGTTGAAGCAGCTCGCGCCGGCGAGCATGGGAAAGGCTTCGCCGTTGTCGCCGACGAAGTTCGCAGCCTTGCACAGCGAGCTGCCACCGCGGCTGGCGAGGTCACCACCTTGATCGAAGCATCTGTGGACAACGTCAAGGGAGGTACGCAAGTCGCCGGCGAAGCTGGCAAGATACTGGGTGACATCTCAGGCAACGTGCAGGAGGCAGCCGCCCTGAACAGAGACATATCAACTGCCAGCGAGGATCAGACCAAGGGCCTGACTCAGATCAGTGTCGCCATGCGAGAAATGGACGCGGTCACACAGTCCAACGCAGCTGCTGCCGAAGAATCGGCGTCGGCATCAGAAGAGCTGATGGCCATGTCAACCGCGCTGAAGGAACAGACCATCGCGGAGATGGTATCGACAGTTCGGGGCAAATAGAAACGCCACGGTCTCTTCGCCGTCATCTTGCAAGACCGCGGTGCATGCCTCGTCTGTATAGTGCACAAGCCCCGCCGTCTATGGGCGGATCAGCCTCCAAACGACTGCTCCAGCCTCCTGGCTGCCGACTTTGGCAGACCGGGACGCTGGTGTTTGCAGGACGCCTCGACCCTTTCCCCGTAGTAGCCATAGCCTCATCATTGGGCTGAGCGTGCCCCTGGCTATTCGAGCCGCTGCCTCTGCCGTGGGAACACCCTCATGCTTGGCCTCCTGTTTGGGTAACTGAGCATGGCAGGATTGCCCTCATCGCGCAACCTGAAGATCGCCGAAATGCACGCATGCTCTATCCATGATCCATGTCATTGGTGTGCCGAAGAGAGGATGACTCCGGATCCGCTGGTATGCTCGCGGCCCTACCGCGAGCCATTGCCTCCTCGACGTCAATAAGAATAGCTCCACCCTGTTTGACTGGGCGGGCGTTTTGGGTTTAGTAGGCTGATTCTCTGTTGGCGTTTGCTTGGCTGGGGCGGTTTGTCGCCCTTGCTCCGGGCGCTATTAGCTGGAGTTGCTATGCCTGATGCCCAAGATTTTGGCGCCGCGCTTGAGACTGCACTAGGCTTGCTTGGCGTTGAGGCGGTCGCTGCTCAAATCCAAAAAATGCAGGCCCATTATCGACTCTTGCTCGAGGCCAACGAGCGGGTGAACTTGACCCGCATTACCGACCCAGCGCAAGCGGCTGTTCGACTCTATGCTGACTCGGCTTCCGTGGTCGCTTGGGCAACTCAGCGCAACAAGAAAATCAGCAGCGTGCTGGATGTGGGGACTGGGGCTGGATTTCCAGCTTTGCCTTTGGCCGTGCTAGCCCCATCGTGGCGGATCACTGCCCTCGACGGCACCGGCAAGAAGATCTCCTTCCTCGATGCGGCATCCAAAGAGCTGGGTCTTGACAACCTTAGCCTAGTGCATGCTCATTCATCCCATTGGGAGCAGAAGGATCAGTTTGACTTGGTGACCTTCAAAGCCGTGGGCAACCTAGCTAGCTGCTTGCAGGCTGGGGCGGGCTTTCTCGCCCCGGGCGGAACGATTGCCGCCTTCAAGACAGCCGATCTGGATAACGACGAGTTGCAAGCCGCCAACACCCAAGCTCGGGCGCTTAGACTTGCTGTTACCCCAAAGTTTGAATACGCACTTCCCAATTTGGGCGAAGCGGCCGGCCGGTTTGCCCTCTATCTGTTCCATCGTCCCCGACGCCAGGGACATGGGCGATCAAAAAGCCAAGGGCATCGGCGTCCCAATCGCCATCGATCTTAGAGAAACCTGCAGGGCAAGCCCGCTTTGTGCTACGGCGCGGGCATGCCAGAATCGCCGGGCTGGCTGGTCGTTTCCTGGTTTGATTCTGCCTGAACGATCTGCACGATGAAGGTCACCAGTTCTTCCGCTTGGGCAACCTTGCCGTTCAGGGGAGCCTCCGCCTGCCGGTCGACTTGGCCACCATCGATGCGGGCCTCCCGAAAGCGACCCTTTCGATTCACCAAGCGCCCTGGTTCCACGGGCTTGGATCGGGCGCCGGCTTCGCCTGCAGTGGCTAGTTTGTCGACCGAGCCTAGTTGACCTCCGATGAATTCTTTCAGGAAGCTGCTAATCTGGATATTCCCCTCATCATCGGGCGCAGGCGATTCTCTCTTGGCATCCGAGTCATCTACCATAGCCAACCGTTCCGGTTGGACACGGCGAGGCGGTGTTGTCGCTTGGGAGGTCGGCTGAGCGAACCGTTCGGTATGTCCACTTGTCCGATCGCCCCGGGCCTTGGCCAAGGAACGCTTCGCCGACTCGGGCAGGGTCGTTGCTGCGTATAGATCCTCGGGCTTGTTGGCTTCGGACCTAACCACCTCATCATCCACTGCGGCCAGCTTTCGCTCCGTGTCTTCATGGTAAGCGTGGAGGCTTGATTGTGGCTGAGTCTGGCGAAGAAGCGCCCGGGCTGGGCCTGACCCGCTGACCTCAATCGGCCCGACCTGAACAGTCAGCGGGCGCTCACCTTGTGCACCGCGCGACAAGGCTTCAACCAACTCGGGCAACATGCTAGCCGGTGCGCGCACCAGAATCTGACTTTGGGCCTGTTCATCAAAGTTTACGCCCCGGGCACCTTCCAGGAAGACCGCTTGGTCAGCCGCCAGTGACTCGTCCATGGCTAGCATATTTCCATGTGCGAGATGATTGGAAAAAGCAAAGTCAGCCACCTGGGACCGCGCCCGGAACACATCCCCCCTATTCGATGCCACCACGACCAGCTTGTTGGCTTCGTTATCGAAGCGATGGCCTGCGATGTCGTCGCCAGCGAGGTTGGCCCCGATCTTTTGCGCCAAATTCAAGCGGGCAGTCATCGCATCATGCTGGTAGCTTCTGGGGCTTGGCTCTACCGCTGGGAGGAGCACTCTGCGCGAAGGAGCAAGGGCAGCTGACTCAGCCTCAGCAAGTGGACCTGGACGCACGCTGCGTCGGCGCTCTGCTGAACCAGCAGCGCGGTCCTTCTCCTCAGTAGCGATGTCCCCAGCCACTGATCGCCCATCAAGACTGCCTACCTCCGGCGGAATTCCTGGCGAAGCAGGAATTGCCTCCAAGCCCGACGCAACAGTCGAGTCGCTCAGACCTGCATCGCTGCGCAAGTTGGTCTCCACGCGGTCAGCCTTCAGCTCTTTGCCCGCCGCATCAGCATCCACGCCCACACTTTCAGACGGGGCCGAGACACCTCCCGCAAGTCGCGGATCGGTCTCTTGGTTCATGCTGTCAAAAACGTACCAGGCACCAGCGACGGTGATCAGCAGAGCAGCAGCCATGGAAAACAGTTGCCGGGCCGAACTCCACGGAGAGGTCCGGCGAACTGGAGCGTTCTCTGGTTCATCCAGAAGAGCTCGCCGCTCAGCATCTGCGGTCAAACTCTGCAGCAGGTCTGCAGGTGCTTGGCCCGCGGGAAGGCTGCGAACCAACCCTGCCATCTGGCGAAGTTCATCGAGTTGGGCGCGCACTGCAGGATCAGCCAGCACCAATTGCTCGACAGCTTCGCGCTCGTTGGCGGTCAGCTCGTCGTCCACATAGGCGGACAAATACTCCCCAATCGTTTCATGGTTTAGCGAAGCCATCTCATCCGCTCCCTTGGGGCAACACAGGCTCCAACAGTTTTCGCAAAGCCAACCTTCCCCGATGAAGCCGCGATTTCACCGTGCCCGTGGCGATGCCCAACACCTCGCCTATCCTGGCATAATCGAAGTCTTCAATATCTCGCAAGACGATCACTGCCCTGAAATCATCTTCTAGCATACCTAGAGCAGCAATAACGTGTCCGTGCATCTCATTGACCATGGCGGGCTGGGCGGGGTCACTGGCGATGTTTTCCTGCATCCGCGCCGCCAAAGTCGCAGCCTGAGAACCTGCGACGCTGGGGCGGGTGGGGACGTCCAGAGATTGCGTCTTTCGCCGCTTCATGGTCCGTCCGTGGGATAGCGCCAGATTTACTGCAATTCGAAACAACCACGTGTAGAAGCTACTGGCACCTTGGAAGGAGCCGATTGACTCATAGGCCTTGATGAATGCGTCCTGGGTTAAATCACGGGCGTCTTCGGCGTGTCCGCAGATTCTCCAGACCGCGTTGTACACGCGATCTTGATAGCGCAGGACCAACTCGGCAAAGGCGCTCATGTCACCTGCCTGTAGGCAACGCACCAAGGCTTGGTCATCTCGCTCTGTCAGACGGGCAGCTGCCTCCACAATATCGGTTCCTCTACCGGTGTTAGACGTCGAACCAAAGCCAGAGTTCCACAATTCCCGGGCTGATTTGGGCGACCCGGCAGCGAGCTTCTCGGCGCGCATCGCCCGCCTCAGCCGATAACATCATCTTGCCCGGCTCAACCCTGCTGGTCAAACCAAGATGCTTCAGCCAAGTCGCGAAGCTGCTGGCCCGCGGTGAGGTGCAAGCTTGCTAACCCGCGGCCAGGTTTCGCAGCACGGTGTGAAGGATGCCGCCGTTTCGGTAGTATTCGACATCTACCGGCGTATCAAGACGGGCGGTGACTGTGAAGGTTGTTTCTTTGCCGTCGGCGGCGCGGGCGGTCACTTTGACATCCTGCCGAGGCTCTACCTCGCCGCCTGGACTGCTGATTTGGATGTCGAAAGACTCCAGGCCGGTCAAGCCCAGCGAGGCCTGATTATCGCCCTCTTTGAATTGCAGCGGCAGCACACCCATGCCCACTAGATTTGAACGATGGATCCGCTCGTAGCTTACGGCGATGACGGCTTTGACACCCAAGAGTAGCGTGCCCTTGGCAGCCCAATCCCGCGAGGAACCGGTGCCGTATTCCTTGCCTGCCAAGACGATCAGCGACGTGCCGGACTCTTTGTACTTCATGGCTGCTTCGTAGATGGTGATCTGCTCGCCGCCGGGCGGATAGGTCGTCCACCCCCCCTCTGTGCCTGGAGCCAACAGATTGCGCAACCGGACATTGGCAAAAGTGCCGCGGGTCATGACCCGGTCATTGCCCCGGCGCGAACCATAACTGTTGAAATCCTCTTGCTCGACGGCATTCCCTTGGAGGAACTGCCCCGCCGGTGAGTCGGCGCCGATGGCCCCCGCCGGTGAGATGTGGTCCGTGGTAATCGAGTCGCCCACTTTGACCAGAACGCGGGCGCCGGTGATGTTCTCGATCTGGCCCACCTCAGCGGTTAGGCCTTCAAAGAAAGGTGGGTTCTGGATGTAGGTGCTCTTCTCATCCCAGGCGTAGGTTTCGCTCTTCGCGCCGGGTATGGCGTTCCATTGCTCATTGGCGGAGAAGACTTGCCCGTATTGCCGGGCAAAAATCTCGGGCGTGATGGTGGCATCGACGATCTTGTTGACTTCCTCTTGGTTGGGCCAAATGTCCTTTAGGTAGACCGGATTCCCGCTACTGTCCTGCCCGAGGGAATCCTCGTGCAGGTCAATGTCTACCGTGCCGGCAAGGGCGTAGGCTACGACCAGCGGTGGCGACGCCAAGTAATTGGCCTTGATTAGGGCGTGGATGCGACCCTCGAAGTTTCGGTTTCCACTCAGCACCGAACAGGCCACCAAGTCCGACGACGAAAGTGCCTCGGTTACCGGTGCGGGCAACGGCCCACTGTTGCCGATGCAAGTCGTGCAGCCATAGCCGACGGTGTGGAATCCTAGTTTTTCCAGAAAGGGAGTCAGGCCTGCTTGATCCAGATAGTCAGTGACAACGCGTGACCCTGGGGCGAGACTGGTCTTGACGTAGGACTTGACTTGCAAACCTTTTTCAGCCGCGTTCCTGGCCAGCAGGCCTGCCGCTACCATGACCGACGGATTGGACGTATTCGTGCAACTGGTGATGGCTGCGATCACTATTGCCCCGTGGGTAATCGATGCACTCTCACCATTGTCCTTCACTAGTGCTGACCGTTTCAGCTCCTGGTCATCCAAAGCGAAGCCGCGACTGGCCACCGGTGCTTGTAGGGTCTTGGCAAATGAGGGCTTCATCTTTGAGAGGGCGATTCGATCCTGAGGCCTCTTCGGGCCTGCCAGGCACGGCTCTACTGTGCTCATGTCCAACTCGACGACGTCGGTAAACAGCGGATCCGGCGAATCTGCAGTCTTGAACAAGCCCTGTTCCTTGCTGTAGCGTTCCACCAAATCGACCAGGTCAGCCGATCGACCCGTTCGGCGCAGGTAATCGAGCGTCGTGTCATCGACGGGGAAGAAGCCCATGGTCGCGCCGTATTCGGGGGCCATGTTGGCCAATGTTGCCCGATCCGGCAGAGACATGCTCCCGAGTCCAGGGCCGAAGTATTCGACGAACTTTCCGACCACGCCCTTTTGCCGCAGAATCTCGGTAACAGTTAGCACCAAGTCGGTAGCGGTTGCCCCTTCGGCAAGTTCGCCGAACAGTTTGAAGCCGACCACTTCAGGGGTCAGCATGTAGATCGGTTGACCGAGCATCACTGCCTCGGCTTGATGCCGCCCACGCCCCATCCCAGCACGCCCAGCCCATTGATCATGGTGGTGTGGCTATCCGTGCCTACCAGCGAATCCGGCATCGCTACGGTCTTCCCACCGGCGCTGCGGGTCATGACCACCTGAGCTAGGTATTCGAGGTTTACCTGATGAACGATCCCAGTGGCAGGCGGCACTACCCGAAAATTATCGAATGCATTTTGGCCCCAGCGGAGGAACTCATACCGCTCACGGTTCCGTTGAAACTCAATCTCGGCATTGATGCCTAAGGCTTGATCGGATCCAAACTGGTCAACTTGAACGGAATGATCAATAACCAAGTCGACCGGGATGAGCGGGTTGATTCGCCTGGGGTCGCCACCCAGTGACTTGAGCGCATCGCGCATCGCTGCCAAATCCACCACGGCTGGCACACCAGTAAAATCCTGCAATAAGACCCGGGCAGGTTTGAAGGGCGTTTCATTGGCGCCTGGCTCTTTTGCGTTCCAGGAGGCCAGCGCTTTGACGTCCGCCTCGGCAACGGTGAAGCCGTCCACGTTGCGCAGCCCGCTTTCCAAGAGAACTTTGATACTGAACGGAAGTTCGTCAACGTGACCTATGCCTGCTTTGGACAAGGCGTCGAGCCGATGAATCTGTACGGCACCGCCGCTCGTCTCAAGCGTAGATTCTGCGTCGAAGGGGTTTTGCGTCGGTGGTGTGCTCATGGAACGGGCTTTCCGCTGATAGCTCTTGAAAAAACATCCAACTAAGGGGCCTATGAGCCGGACCACGGATTGTAGCGAAGCTAGCGATGTTGGCAATCATGGTCGCTAACTGAGCCTCATCCCGACCCTGCCCAGAGAACGGGCCTGGCATCCGCTGCCACGCCCGACCTGCGAAGTGCGATTTCCTTAGAACGGCCTTATCAAATTTGCAGGTTTTTGAGGTGCAGAAGCAGCGCTGTGAAATCTGGATTACTGGACTAGGGGCGTCCCTAAACCTATACTAAGTTATACGGTATCAGATCTTCAAGGGACTTTACATTGAGTTTGGGCGACTCCATTTTTGCCGACATCGCGCCGGTGGTTTCTGACCTTGCGCCGAGAGTCGAGCTGTCGGTTGCCAAAGGACCTGGCCAAGGACAATTGGTAGCCCTGCGCCGCGGCGCCGCCCTCATCGGTTCAGCCAAGGGCTGCAAAGTACGCCTCAAACACTCAGATGTCTCTCATGCTCATGCAGCCATCATCAACACGGGCGAGCAGATTTTTCTCCGCGATCTTCTCAGCGAGAACGGCACTTACCTCAACGAACTAGCCGCCCAACATGAGGAACTCGAAGACGACGATTCTCTCAAGATCAAGCCTTGGCATTTCAAAGTACAAATCCTAGGCCCCACCACGAGAGACCTTGGCGATTTGACGGGCCTCGGGCTTGATCCTGCCCCGGCTGCGATTGGATTGGAAGATCCGACCACCAAAGAGATCATCAAACTGCCGCGGGATGTTAACCTGATAGGCCGAGGTGCCGGGGCGGATTTTGCGATTGAAGACCGCTCGATCTCGCGGGCACATGCGTTGATCTTTACCTACCTATCACGACCGGTCATTTTCGACTTGCTCAGCCACAACGGCTTAAAAGTCAATGGCCGGACGGCGACCTTCGCCACGATCCGCGACGAGGACGTGATCACATTGGGCATGGTCGATGTGCGCGTCCGCATTATCGAGCCTCTTTCGCGCGTCAAGTCAGCAGGGAACGGCGAAAAAATCAGCGCGCCTCACCCCGAAGGAACATTCAGTGATCGCATCGATCTGGGTGCCGCCGACTTGGACAGGCCGCAGAATCGCCGTGCGGAATCGACAGATCCTTAGACACGTCATTCGGCCCGCAGCCAAACTTAGGCGCACCTGGCGACGCCGGGAAGGGATGAGTCGGCGCAACCCCCTGAGAGTGCACAAACAGAATCGCCAATGGACGCCACTGAACGCGAATCTTGGGAGGACATTGGCGTCCATTCGCGTGCATTAGCGGGTGAAGAGGGTCTTAGTCTCGACCTCCGAGGCTAACAACTCTGGCGGACCGTTGCCGTAGTTTCTTGATCGCCCTCTCTTGACCGCCTGACGGCGCATTCTTATCCTACCCTGCACTGTGACTGATCAACCGGACAACTCGCTGAATCTTGTCACCGGCGCCACCGGCCTGCTCGGCAGCCACATCGTTGAGCAACTGGTCAAGCGAGGACGGCATGTACGCGCCCTGGTGAGGCCAGGCTCCGATGTCGAATTCATTAAGGGCCTCAAGGTCGAACTCGTCGAAGGCGACATCACGGATCGAGCCTCCCTCGACCGCGCCTGCCAAGGAGTAGATCGCGTCTATCACTCCGCTGCCCGTGTTGGTGATTGGGGACCGTGGTCTGAATTTCAGGCCATCACCATCGACGGCACCCGCAACCTGATCGCCGCGGCTGCTGACGCCAAAGTCAAACGCATGCTGCACATCAGCTCGATCAGCGCTTACGGGCATCCCGATGGCAAGGGCCTCATTATCGACGAGACTGCTCCCTTGGGTCGCAGCCTGCACCACTGGTCGTACTATTCGCGGGCGAAGGTCGAAGCGGAGAAGTTGATTTGGCAGGCCCATGAGGACGGGCTAGTTGCGATGACGGTCGTTCGCCCAAGCTGGCTGTACGGCCCGCGTGACCGAGCGACGATTGGGCGACTGATTGAATCGATCCGCAGCGGCAAAGCCAAACTAATCGGCTCGGGCGATAACCGGCTCAACGTAGTGTACGCGGGGAACGTAGCCGAGGGAGCTATCCTCGCCGCCGAGTCCGCTGTCGGCGCCGGACAGGCTTACAATTGCAGCAACGACGGCGTCTTGACCCAGAAGCAGTATTTTAACATGGTCGCGGCTGCCTTGAGTGAGCCGCCAATTGCCAAGCATGTCCCCTACCGCGTCGCCCGAACAGCTGCCTTCGTCTTCGAGTGCATCGGGCACCTACTCGGCTCCAAGAAGCCTCCCTTGGTGACGCGGTATTCGGTCTGGCTGATTGGGCGACAATGTTTCTTCGAATGCAACAAAGCCCGCGAGCAACTGGGCTGGAAATCCACGGTCTCCTACGAAGAGGGCATCCCAGCCGCAGTTCGTGAATTCCTCGATCAGAAGGGCAGCCAAGCGAAGCAAGCCACCCTGGCGGTGGCGTGACTCGTACAGTTGCTGGGTCGTGGCCACATCGCCAATTCACCGTCCTGGCTCCGAGGATCTTGACAAATGCTAAACGCAGCGCGAATCGATGCCGACCGAGCCATGGTGCTGGTCATCGACGTCCAGACCAAACTGCTCCCACTCATCGAGGATCAAGAACTTGTGGAGGCTGCGATAGGCCAGCTGTTGGCGGGCGCCTCCCTTTTTGAGACCCCAGTGCTAGCAACCGAACAGTACCCCAAGGGCATTGGACCTACGACTGCTTCGGTGAGGGCTATTTTGTCATCTCTCGGCGCTCCAATTCTTGAGAAGAGCACGTTTAGCTGCTGCGGCGACGAAGCGTTTCGTCAGGCGTGCCGCCGCATCGATAAGCCTCAAATTGTGATCTGCGGCATTGAAGCACATGTATGCGTGCAGCAGACGGCGCTCGATCTTCTCTCACTAGGCCATCAGGTTTTTGTTTGTGCAGATGCTGTCGGGTCCAGGCGAGGCCTCGATTTGGACCTGGGCCTGGCTCGCATGCAGCAGGCAGGCGCGGTGATTACTACGGTCGAGTCAGTCCTCTTCGAGCTGTGCGAAGCCTGCAACGTGCCGAAATTCAAACGCCTGCTCGAGATCATCAAGCAGCAGCCGTGATCAGATCGCAATTCAGCTCTACGAGCTTCAGTGTTCATGGCTTCTTGATGTGCGATTGAAGAAAACGCAAGCGGGCTAGATATGAGCTACGACGACGACCAAGATTGGCAGGACGAATTCGAGGAGTTCAGCGACGAAGAGATTGAACTTCTACCCTGTCCATCCTGCGGCGAGATGATCTACGAAGAATCCGAGCGGTGCCCCAAGTGCGGCGAGTGGATCACGCCACAGGCTGCCAATACCGGGAAGCCAAGCCCGCTCTGGCTAGCTGCTGCCCTCTTGGCGCTGCTGGGCATGCTATTCTGGACCGTTTTCTAAGTATGATTCACTGGGCCACATCGTAAGCGACGGACTTACCAGCCGGAGATTGATCCGAGAGGCATGCTCTGACTTGGTACTCACCTAGTTTGCTAACGGTATCGCCAGCTAGATCCGCTGACGGTAATGGGGTTTGAGGCGGTTCCTGAGGCTATAGCCCACCCACCGGCACGCTCCACGGGCTTGAGTTCAGGGCACCAGCTTGGCCCTCTGCCCCGACCCATTTGATCAACTCAAGGGACATCGATTCCTCAGTGCCTGCTTCGCGCTTCTTCATTTCCTTGCGGACGCTCCCGCCTGATAATGGGCTGGTGAGATCATCCAAGAGCGATTCGCACTCCTCGATGCGCTCTTCAAGGTTGATTTTTTCAGCAGGCATCGCCGACGAGAATCGACCGACATCCAACGCAAGCGTCGCTGCTAACTGCTGCACGAGAGTTGCATTGAGCTGTTGATTAGTGAGGGCATCCCGAACACGTCGAATAAATGTGAACGCCGTCAATTCAGCCCGGGTAGCTATGACCTGCTGCCCGTCCTTCCGACGCGTAACTTGAGCAGCCAAGACATCAACCAAAGCGGTAAGCGCCTCGACTCGGTGTCGGTCCTGCGTGTAGCTCAGTGCCTGATAGATGGCAGCAAGCGCAGTGCCGTTGGATTCATCCACTCCCGCAGCTTTCAAGACGGTGATAACGCTACGGGTAGTAGCCGCGTCATCGCTGATTGCACCACGCAGTTCGGCGAAGGTTCTGGCTGAGAGGTAGCGCACCTCAGACGCCGGATGCTTCAACCCAGCCACAAGTCCATCCCGAACAGGCACACGATTCAAATCCTTGAGCACACGGGCGATGGCCCGATCCACTTCTAGATCCTCAGGACCCTCCCCGGCGCCATATTCTGCCACAGCGGCAGCGCCCATCCGCTCTGCCAGATGGGAGATGTATTGCGGCGTACTGGCCGGATTATTCATCTCTTGGCGGATGCTCTGCCTCAGTTGCTTGGCTGCCTCGACCGCATCGCTGGACACGCCTTGCTTTAACTTACGAATCTGAGCAGCGATCCAGGAATCAACGGCCTGGCCCTGAGACGGGCCAAAGTTGCGCTGAACGCGCACGCCAGACAGCGGATCACTGGCCGCATCGTCTTGAGCCAAAACAGGAAGGGCTGATAGAGCCACAGCAGCGGCCGTCATCAACCAGGCTGTGCGTCGCACGGGCCAAGGACGATTGGGGGCTTGTTGTTCCGAGTCACTCTGATTGTGTCGTTGGATTGATTTCAAATCGGGTCTGCGTGTTACCGCACTCTCAATAAATCGGATGGAAACGCCGCAATCGCAGTCTTCCTCTGCAAGCGGATTTGGGAGGGACCGTAACGAAAAACAGGCAGTCATGTCAAGCCGACCGCCTTTCAAAGCCCTTGCCAAAAACCGGCTCGCTTGCACCAGCGGGCGGGCAATCTTCCTTGACGGAGGATTCAGCCTGCCAATATAGTCCCAGGTCGGGCGCCCCTCCTGTTCATGGGTATGCCCACCAGGGACCAAGCCGCATGGCCAAGTCGGATACCATCCCCAACGCCGTCATCGGTCGGCTCAGCCTGTACCTCCGCCAACTTGAGGCCCTCCTGGCTGCCTCCAGGGGGACCGTTTCAAGCAAGGAGCTTGGGGCTATGTTGGGCCAATCAGATGCTCAGGTGCGCAAGGACCTAGCCTATTTCGGGCAGTTTGGCCAAGCTGGCGTCGGATATGGGGTCGAGGATCTGGTTCAGAGCATCCGTCGGATTCTGGGCACCGACCGAACCTGGAATGTCCTGCTGGTCGGAGCAGGAAACCTTGGGCGCGCGTTGGTCTCGTATCGTGGATTCCTGAGAAAAGGGTTCTCCCTCAATGCGGTCGTCGATGCCGACCCCAACAAGGTTGGTGAGCTAATTGACTCTGCCCGCGGCATTCGGGTCCAAGCTATGGAAGAAATGGGTGCCGCGGTTCGAGAGCATCACATCACCTTAGCCATCCTTGCGGTCCCCGTCTCAGCCACCCAGGAAGTCGCCGACCAAGTGGTGGCTGCGGGCATCAAAGGTGTGCTGAATTTCGCTCCGACAGCTCTGCAGCTGCCGGATTCAGTCCCGCTGACAGCCGTGGACCTCTCCGTTTCGCTCGAGCAACTCTCATTTCAGTTGAGCAGCGACGCCTAACGTCTCAACGCATGGGTCCCTCCGCCCGATAACGGTCAAAATGATGCTTCCCTTATGCGGCTGGCCTGATCTGCCGATTCCAATGGTACGATGAGTACAATCCGCCCAAAAACCGAAGCGATGCCGGGTCTAGACGCCGATGAAATTCAGCCACTAAGCCGTGTAACGGTGGCGGCAGTATTGGCCGAACAGATCACCACTGAATCTGAACTCTTTGGCTTGGCCATCGATCTCGATGACGATGAAGACGCCTGTCAGCGTGGCGAACAGCGTTGGCCGTTCCCCGGGGCGGTCGAGCTGTGGCTACCCGGACCGCATGATTCTGATCGATACGTCATCGGAGCCTGCCACAACATGAGCAAGAGCGGCGTCGGCGTCCGCATGGACCACGCCATCGAAGTGGGCATCACCATCGACATCGCCATTCATCAACCAACGCTAAGTCTCCACGGACGGGCCACCGTTCGCCATTGCTCAGAGCGATCCAAGGGATACCTAGTCGGGCTAGCCTTCGAATTCTAGCAGCCCTGCTCAATGGTTCTGAGTAGCGTCGTCTTGCCCCTGTCTGAATCCTCCCCGGATCATGTCCCATACCCAAGACCGGCGCAGAGTCCGCGATGTTTCGCTGAGCGAACACGACGTGGATGAACCGGGCTAGTCGCTGCCCGCGTCTGAAGGCCACAGTGCTTGACGATTGGCAGAGAGGAAGCTGATCGGCTCCTGCGTGGAACCTGTCTGAGCCAAGTCTGCCAGAATTGATCCAACAACCGGGGCGAATTTAAAGCCATGCCCACTGAACCCAGCCGCCACGATCACGTTGGGCATGCCCGGAACGAAATCGAGAATGAAGTGCGTGTCGGGCGTCATGCTGTACATGCACACCGAATGGGAATGACCGTCCGTCGCAACGTTCGGCAGATGACGGGCCATGAACTCCAACACCGGCGATGAGTCATTGTCGTGCAAGTCACCATCTACCTTGCCGGGGTGTTGAATCGCTAGCCCATTTGAGTGTTCGCCGACCTTGATCAAGCCATCTCCAAGGGCTGGAAAGCCGTAGAAGAACCCCCGTGGCGTATCGAAGCAGAAGGTTGGAAAGTCTCCGCCAAGCCTGAACTGTTCGCTTGGTGCCTCAAACCAGAGGACAACTTTTCGCCGCACTTCGATGGGAAAACCAGCTTGGGCGAGGAGTTCGCCTGTCCATGCCCCGGCGCAGAAGATGAGCCGGTCAGCCCCGTACCGGCTGTCATCGGTGGTCACGCTGATGCCGCGAGAATCTGCCTCCCACTTGACTACCGCCTCTCCCAAGGCCACCGAGGCACCACAGAGTTGAGCCTGCTCAATGAACGTGCGAACGCATGTCTCGACATGAAGAATGCCGGCATCGTGCTCCCACAACGCCACCATGCCTTCATCCAGGCGAAACATAGGCAATCGTCGCTGAACGTCGGCCATGCCGAGCGCTTCAATGCTTAGTTCGTGCTCTCGGGCTGCCCGTTGAACACCTTGAATCACCTCGCCATCTTCGTTTCCAAAGAGGACGAAGCCAGCCCGATCCAGCAGATGCTGCCCGCTCGCCGACTCCAGCGCTTCCCAGCCGCCAAAGGATCGCTCGACCAAAGGAACGTAAGAGGGGTGCTCGAAGTAGGCTTTGCGGATCATCCGGGTTTGGCCATGCGAGCTGCCCCGATCATGGGCGATGCCGTTGGGTTCGATGCCCAGAACGCGCACACCTCTTCGCGCCAGCTCATGAAGGACAGCACTGCCCATCCCGCCCAGCCCGACTACGATGGCATCGAAACGATCCATGGGCCTTAGATCCTGTGCGATCCGGCGGGAACCTTAAATGGTGATTTCAAACCCCTCGAAGACCGGCGGGCCGAGGTAGGTTCCTTCAGGCGCCCGGGCTTGGCCGTGGGCTTTCCTAAACGCCTCAGAATTGGTCCAAGCCTCAAACGCATCGGCGGATTCCCAGAGCGTGTGTGAGATGAACAGCGTAGCTGTGTCGTCTGTAGGCCCGCGCAACAGATGGAAGTCTCGAAACCCCGGAACCTTGTCTAGTTGAGAATCGCGACTTCGCCACAGTTCTTCAAAGACATGTTCGCTTCCAGGAGATATTCGGAACCGATTCATCGCTATGTACATATTCAGTGCTCCATTAGCGTCGGACAGATCCACTCGGCGACCATGCCGGCCTTTCGCATCTATGGGGCCGACAACCTTGGTGACTATCGTAGGCACATGCTACTTGTAGGCGACCAGAGCAGACATCAGGTACCGGCCGCTGTTCTTGATATCCGTCATCGCAGTCACGTTTGTCTGAATGTGCAGAATCTCGGGGCTAGCTGATTCCGACCATTCGTTAAGCTGACGCTCGAGTGACTCGAAGTCATCCCGGTGGTCTCCCGGGACGCAGAAAATCTTGAATTTGGTCATCGTGGTACACCTCTTATCAGCGTCTAGCCTCATCCGACTGCAGCCCAGCATGATCCCGCAGCATACCTGCTAACCGCCGGGTGGAACATGCGAGCAATTTCAAGAATTGGGTGGTGTGGTCCTGCGGCTCAGCACAGGAGAGTGGCGGCATGTCTCAGGAAGTAGCCCGGTGAGTTGATGTGTCAGCCGCGGGCCATCGACCCTAGCCACGTCGCGAAAATCGCCCGGCCCTAAATGACCGCCTGCGCTGCTTCTTTTGTTGCTCAGGCAAGAGTACGCGGAACGTGTCGCTGACGCCGAAGTTTCCTTCTGGGCGTACCACGGGCAATCGTTCGAGGATCATCAAGTCGGGGATGAGTCCCTCCAGGTTTAGAAACTGCCCCGGTGATGGTCGGAAGAATCGATCGACCAAGAGATCACGGCGTTGAGGCCTGACAAAAGCGTCGAGTTGACTACCCGCGCCGGGATTGATCACACCTGTGCCTCTTCGGCTGGCGAGTGTGAAATCAAGATCGGCTGCGGTCAGGGATTCAGTTGCAAAGAAGTTCACATGCCGATCAAACTGATCCTGCTTGATCCAAAGTTTGGCGATGTTCAGGTCATTGGCAAATTGGCCTGGACGTACGAGGCGCCGCTGACCTGTCAGTTTCTGCAGCGCCTCAACCAGGCCACTGCGCGACAGGGACACCGTGAATCGGCCCGTGTAGGGCTCGACGTACAACTCAAAGCCCTCAGTCCCCCGCTTGGCTAAGGTTGCCACCGTCGAATCGATGATCAGATCGCTCCGCAACTCTCCCTCGGCCGAGCCGCCGCGCAACGCCCCATATCCGAGGCCTAGCCGAATCGTCTCTTGGTTCGCCGTCTTGTAGAACGAGTCGATCGAAGCCAGGGTAACCCGCTTAACATTGATCACCGTATCGTCGCCAAAGAGCAGAATGAGGTGGGACCGGATTCCCGTACGGATCATGGTGCCCGCGCTCAACTGGTCATCGAGCTTGACTTGCGTCCATCCCTCTACATCCAGAGGTGAAGTGCCATTGGGCGCGACAGCCACGTCTCCGCTGACTTCCACAACTCGGGCGTTCAATTCGGTGATTGGATCGGATGGCTCCTCAGCTGGCTGATCCGGCACCAATTTGTCCTGTCCCACTACCGGCCCAACCATAAGCAGGCCAGAGATGAGCAAGAGCGCAGAAGCTATCTGTCTGTCGTGCATGACTATCCCCAATCGATGTCGATCCTTGATTCTGACCGGCTACCCTCCGGATGATAGCGCTCTTGGTGGTGCAAGTCACTCGTCTGCTGCGGACTTCTTCTGCAATTCACGCCGGCCAGAAGACGACTAAGGGCCTGCGGGATCAAGATCAGCCGGGCTATCCACATCTTCGACCGTTGCTTCGATCTGGCCATGCTCAGCCAGGTAGGCGTCCATCTTGGTCAACACCCCTACCAGCTCGCCGCCGCGAACGGCACGATACGGTACGTCATAGGGCAACAGGCCTGCATCGACGGCGTCCTTCAGGGCGTACCTTCGATCTCCAAGCCCCCAACTGCCAAATGCGAGGGAGTCTACTCCAACAGGCAAGTCACAAATCTGCACAGCCATGAAGGCCAAGGTGCCCTTATCGAGAATTTGATTCGGTTCGAGGTTCCAAGCCTCTCGAACGATGTCGGCGGCTAGCAGTGCCTCCTGCCGCGCGGCGAACGATGCTTCGCTGTCGAGCTCCGGGCTAACGATCAGCATCGCTCGGTAGCCTTCATCAACAGAGACAACCGGCACGGTGCCGAGATAGTGGAGGAATGCGGTATCCGGCAAACTCGAAGGGTCAACGGCTGGCTCGTAATTGCGGAGGTGTGTGCATCCGCCAGAGCAGCAAATGGCCAACACCGCAAGAAACTGCCCGAGCACAATGCCCCCGCGGACCGTCAATGAACCCGCCGAGCCACCCAAGAGTCCGGTCTTTGGCGGCCACACGCTCGTGGTGATTCGTTTGATTAGAAGCTCCATGTCAAACCTGTCAGCAAGAATGTGCGGGAGGTTCGATCCTCAAAGGCTTTGCCGGGCAAAAACAAACCGCCGCGCACCGTCCAGGCCAGGTCGTGGGTCAGTTCCCAGTTCATGTGCACGTCCAATTCCCATCCGAGGTAGCCGGATTGAACGCCGGCGGTCGGATCGGAAATCGCCCCGGCCCGATGATGCTTCCAGAACAAGTAGGCGTCCGAGCCCAACTCCATGCGGCGTAGGGCAGGTTCAGTATGGAATGGAAAAAACGAAGCGCCCATCCGCCAGATGTGGACATTGGACAACTCGGGCGAAAGTGACAGGCCTGTACTGCGCCAGCCGAATCCGTTGAAGCCCGTATCGGTGAAGTCGTCACGATTCCCGCCGACTGTGTCGGTCGGGCTGAATAACCTGTCCGAGTCACCGCTGGCAAACATGTACTCGATTGATGCCCTTGCCTGAGAAGGAGTGTCGAACAGATACTCTAACTCGAAATCGAACGCCCACGCCCGGATGATGTCTTTCTTGGCAAATCGCCGATCACCATACCCGCGGCCCCATTCCCAGACCCACTCCGTCGAATAGCGCAGGTTCCGAACTAGCTCGCCCTGGGAGCCAATCCCGAAGTAGAACGAATCGTAGTCATAACCCTGGAGTGGCGTCGGAATATTGTCGTGGTTCTGATCCTCTTGCCAGAGCACATACGCGAAGGGTTGATGTTGATCAAACCCCAGGTATCGCATCTCAGCCCCAAAAAACATCCGCCTGGTCCGGCTGGTGGGCCTGGACCGATCGAAGTCTTCGCTGCTTCCCACCGTCCGACCTACGAGGCCAGTGAGTTGCCAATTGAAGGCTTCGGCGCGCACCTGAACGTGATCCAAGGGCAACGACAGCGCGTAGCCCGTCCCAAGGGTCACCAAGTCGCGTCCGACGTCTACTTGCAGGTTGTAGCTCAGCGAGCGGCCTGACTGTGCTCGCACAGCCTTCCTCAAGTCGAATTTATAGAAGCCTCGTTCGAGGTTAGGCCCTTCCCAGTCGTCGTCGTTTCCGTCGAACGAATCGCCCGTGTTAAAGTCGAGCAAACCGACCCGACCTCGGACGTAGAATTCGTGGGCCCCATCATCCAGCGTCAGACGACTCCAAGCCCGCAAATCGTGCCGACGAATCGTCCGAGAACTATCGATGCCGTCGTCGTAAAGGAATAGATAGAAACTGTACGACAGGCCAAAGTCGAGGCCCGTCCGATCAGTGGGCGGCATAGCCTCGTCCAGCTTCCTGCGGATGTCTTCTTCGATGTCTCGCTGTTGATTCACAAACGAGGTTGGATCCCGCCCGCGGTCCCTGGCCTGCGCAGAAACAGCCTGGGTCGCCAGAAGTGTGGCAACAACGCCGATAACAACCCGTTGAGTCCCGCCCACTCGATACCACGCCATGATGGAGGGCAATGGTGGCGGCAACTGGCCCGAAGATCAAGGAAGAATCGGCCCTCTAGGCAAAAAAATAAGCTCCGCGTCTCTCGGGGAAGAGACACGGAGCCATTGAAAGGGGACACGACAGCTTCCACCTAATCTATAGGATTGGCACGCCCTCGAATCAAATGACCAACCCCGAACTTTAGTAAAAAATCCAAGCAGGAAAGAAAAATCTAGGGTGAACCGGACCTAAACAATCAAATCGATGACGCCGTTCAGTCGAAGGCCTACGACAGGCGCCCGCTCCTGAAGATCGCCCATAATAGCCCTACGCCGAAAACCCCGGCGAACAAGTAGCCGACTACTCCGAACCACCTCAGCGGGATGCCCAGAAAAGCCACTTGGTCCCCGGCTGTGATGACCATCGAACTGCCTACGACGATCCCCGCAATCATCACCGAAAAAGACAGCCGGTTACCTGTCCGGTCCAACTCGGCGATCAATTGATCGATCCGCTCGTGCTTAACGTTGATCTGCCACCGTCCAGCGGCTAGGTGCTTCAGGGTTTGGCGGAGCCGTTGCGGGGCGTCGCGGAGCAAAGCCAATCCATGAAAACCAGTCACCGCCGCCGTCCTGGCGAATCGGCCTGGGGCGAGTCTGCCTCGAATGATCCGTACCAATCGGGTTCTCAGGAGAGCCATCAAGTCGAACTCGGGGTCAAGTTGCATCACGATGCCAAAGGCTGTGCTCATTGTCTTGAGCACCAAGACCAGATCCCGAGGAATGCTCACGCCGTGCCGCCGCATGACGTTCGTCGACTCTTCAAATACGACGACCAAGTCGATCCGCCGCAGAGGAAGCCCGTAGTACTTGTCTTCCAAGATTCGCAGATCGCGAACCAGATCACGGCGGTCCGCGTCAGGCGACAATGCCTCCATTTCTTCGAGGAGGTCAACGACCAACTCAGTGTCCCTGTAGGCGACGGCCACCATCATGCCAGCCAGGTGGCTAACCAGAGAATCGCTGACCGTGCCGGTCTGGCCAAAATCGATCAAGCCAATCGTAGCCGGCTTGGAAACAAAGATATTGCCCGCATGGGGATCCGCGTGAAAGGTGCCGACGTCGAAGAGCTGCTTGATGTAGACATCGGTCAATCGCGATGCCAAGAGTTTGCGGTCATAAAGCCCGCTGTCATCCTCGATGGCTGCTTGAATGTTCTGCCCTTGAAGCTCCTTGAGCACCAAGACCCGCGGCGTGCAAAGCTCCCAATACACCTGGGGGATCAAGATCTCCGCGTCATTCTCCAAAGCGTCACGAAGTTTTGTGGTCGAGGCAGCCTCATGCGTGAAATCCAGCTCGCGAATCAACACCTGTTCCAGCTCATCCACGAGCATCATGGGCTGATACACAGCCAACTCAGGCAACAGGCCCTCCATGGCTTCTGCCAGGATTTTCAGCAGATACAAGTCCGAACGAATCGTCTCGTCGATTCCTGGGCGTTTGACTTTGACTACGACTTTGGTGCCGTCGTCCAGGACAGCTCGATAAACTTGTCCGATCGATCCACACGCGATCGGCTCCTCGCTCAGTGATCGGAATAGCTGGTCAATCGGCGCGCCCAAGCCTTCTTCGATGACCTGGCGGCCTACGTCAGTGTCAAATGGCGGCACCCGATCTTGGAGTGACTGCAGCTCGTTGCGAATGTCCGCCGCAAATATGTCGGGCCTGGTGGTGGCCATCTGGCCAAACTTGACGAAGGTGGGGCCCAATTCCGAGCACACCTCCGCAAGCCGATGCCCGATCGACGATGCCTCAAGGGGATCACCAGCTGCCGTTTCTCGCCAGCGACGAATCGGCGAGAATCGACGCAAATTCATCCGATCAACCACGTGCCCGAATCCGTGCTGGGTGAGCACGGTGATAATCTGCCGCAGACGTCGAAGACTGCGTACATTCTTGGCCAACCGCAAGACGTTCATGGATGAATCCCCAGTCCAAATCAGCTCTGGATGCACCTTACGCCGGTTTGGGCGGCAAGGCTACGTCCCCGTGGCGCCCTCCCCCAATCTGATGACCGACAAGCCCTGGCCTCTGGTCGGCCAGGAACCCTCCCATAATTGCCCAGTTTGACAGTTGGATACTCGTCCTGCTTGCCGAAGCTCTCTGGAGGCAGCAGCCTTGAGGCCAAGAAAGGACTACCCCCGCCACCAATCACAGGTCAAGGATTGGCCATATGGGACTCACCTGGAGGGAAATGTCAGATTCTTTCGCGCCACCGCGATCGCGCCCCGACCACTATTCCGACGAGAATTGTATTTTGGTGCTGCGCCGGGCAGTAGACACACAACCTAAACTCCTTAAGGGAAATAGGTTATGATCCAAGAATCCGACACTTTGACCCATTCCGGGTATCTGGACCTTGGGCCAACATGGTCGTCCCCTTCGCCTGCGAGTTGCAAGGCTGGAATGGACGGTATTTTGTTGACCTTAGTCTCGGCCCCCGGTAAGATGGGGACAGAGCGAAAAGTGGATCTTGGCGTCTCAGAACGTGCAGCGAAACCTTTCGAGAGGCGTTTTGAAGATAACGGAGAATGGATAAATGAAGGCTTCTACTAAACTTGCGGGGATCGTACTAGGTTGCTTTGCCACCACTGCAATGGCATCTGACTTGACCCTAACCTTGACCACGACCGGATCCACCACTGTCGCCCCTAGCGCTGTGGTTCCCATCGAAATTTCTGGGTTGCTGAGCGATAGCCTGAATGAAGGCTTGGCTCTGTTTGGCGTTGACATGACTGCATCTGGCCCTGCGGCCATCGACCTTTCCACCGCGGCGGCCATCTCGGCCGGGATCAACATGAGCAACTTCGTTAGCCCCGACGGGTTGAACAACCCGACGGCCTGCGGTGGTTGCTTTGGTTTTGGCGGCACTGCCAGTGGCAATGACCTCCTCCAGATTGGCGGCGGCATGAATACCATTGGCAACACCATCGGTAATGCTCCGTTCCCCATTGGTACGGTCGACACGGGCTTGGGTCAGGCCAGCGAGATTCTGGCTACCGGCACCATCACCATGCCCGCAACCGAAGGTGTTTATACAATCAGCCTACAGAGCGGTTTTGCAAACGTTATTACGCTGGGTGAGGTTGGCCCGACCGTCTACGCCACCGAAGCGGCCGGCACGGTGAGCACGGTTGACTTGATCATCACGGTCGCTGCCAGTGGCGTGGATATCACGAACGTCGTCAGCCTGAGCGACCACGGCGGTTCTATCCTGCCCCTGGACATCTTCTCTGGCAACGACGTTGAGCCTCGTGCGACTGCTTTCACCGAGCTAGAGATCATCTTTAACGGCACCATGGATCCGCTGACCACCATCGCTGCCAACGTATCTATCACCGGCGCGAGCAGTGGTCCTTTTGGCGGCTTGGTCAGCACCTCACTGGATGCAGGCCAAACTGTCCTGACCATTACGCTTGACGCCAGAGTTGCTGACGTCGATTGCCATACCATCAGCCTAGCTGGCATGCAGTCCTCGGGCGGTGGTGGTGTTACCAACCCCAGCTTCAGCCTGACGGCCTTGCAGGGCGACATCGACCGGAACGGCATCGTCTCAACGGGCGATGCGTCGATCATCAAGCCTCACTTTGGGGAGGCAGTGGACGCCAGCAATCTCCAGTTTGATCACGATTCAAACGGGGTCATCTCGACGGGCGACGCGTCGATCGTGAAGCCTCTGTTCGGGAACGCAGCTGGCGGCTGCTAGTAAATTTAGCTGTTCAGGGTCTGGCGGCAGGAATCCCTGCCGCTGGCCCTTACGAATTTGTAATTGTTGGATAATTGTGGATGACGGAACTCGGTCACCGGCGATTCTTGGAAAGAAGGAGGAAGCTCAGGGGTTAAGAAGTAGCAAGGCAGTACTTCGTTGCCCGGCTCTCGACGATGACGTCGCCTGTGGTCGGGTGTGGTGGAGGAAAGAGGTTTCCTTTTGGTTCTAGTGTCTTTATTTAATGGAGAAGTGAGGATGAAGCGATTTCTTGCTTGTGCACTGAGCGTTGCGATGCTCTCTAGCGTTGCCATGGCTCAGACGGTTTCACTTTCGGACGCTGCTGATGGCGATGGCGTTGTTGACATTGCCGTCCCGGGCGGCACCGGCACCGTAAACCTATGGCTGAATGCCCCAGTCGGGCTCAGCATCATGGGTATGGACGCCATTTTGGTCGGTTATGACAATGCCTTTGGTCTGGCCGAAAACTTTGAAGTCAGCGGTTTCATCGATGCACCTTTGCTCGCCGGCAAGATGCAGCGCACGGGTCGTGGCGCAGTCGCAGGCGCCCTGCCTGGCAACGTTGACGGCTACCAGTACGTTGGTGACGACCTCAACTTCCCGGCCGATGCCAACAGTGGCTACGCCGGTACCGGCCTCGACGTACTCCTGGACAGCATCATCATGACCGGCTTGGCTGAGACCGTTCTCGGTCCTGACTACCTGTACTTCAGCTTCGCCGCAGCCCCGCAGTACTTCGACGTGGCCTTGGTTGACCCTCCAGGCCCTCCCCCGCCAGCATGGTCCATCGGCGGCCCGTTCGCATTCGGTCAGGGTACCGGCGATGGCCTCTCCCCGTTGGAGATCAACATCGCACCTGAGCCCGCTAGTTTGGCTCTGTTGGCCATCGGTGGCTTTGCCGCTATCCGTCGTCGTCGCTAGTAAGACGGCTTGACGAAACTCCGTCCCCAAAACGGAGCGTAGTAACCTGATATAGCACTCAACGGGGCTGGCCGATTCGGTCAGCCCCGTTTTCTAATGCGCAGATTCCACCGCCCATCATGCTGCCGATGCTCTAGCGGCGAGCCAGAGCCCTCGCCTCGACCTCCTGAACGAGTCCAGAAGCAACTCAGGTCGGGGCGTGCATAGTCCGAAAACTACAATAGGCACGCTGCCTTTCTAGGCCCAGGATGCGCATGGCTACTGAATCAACCTCACCAATCAAGCCCCCCCGGAAGCTCCTCATGGTGGCCTATGAATTCCCGCCATTTGGCTCGGGTGGGGTAGCCCGAACCCTCAAGTTCGCCCGCTATCTCCCCTCCCAAGGCTGGCAGCCGCATGTTCTCACTGTTCGCAATCCAGCCGGCGGGGGTTTTGACGCAACTCTCCTCGAAGAACTGTCAGCCAGCGTCCGTATCCGCCGTACGCGCGGCTTTGAACACCATGCCGTTGCAGGCCTTCTGGCGCGACTTGCTGGTGCGATAGGTTTGGACGAGGATCGATGGAGCAAAGGGCTGACTTGGCGGCTAGGGCGACTCTGGAAGACGCTGGCGATCCCTGACCGCCACATCTACTGGGCGGCACCGGCGATCCTGGCTGGAATTGCTCAGGTGTGGCGGCACAAGTTGGACGCGATCTACAGCACGTCTTGGCCTTACTCAGACCACATTGCGGCCACAGCTATCTCGGCGGTGACGGGCAGACCTTGGATCGCTGACTTCCGCGACCCGTGGACACAGCACATGAACTACCGGGCTGATCGAACTCGCAATGATCGCATGCAGAGTCGCCTGGAGCGCATGGTGTGCCGCAAGGCGCGATTCATCATCACACCGGCCAAGCGAAGCACACGGGCTCTGCGACGGCTGTTCCCCGATCTACCAGCCGAAAAGTTTGCAACCATCCGCAACGGATTTGACCCAGCCGACTTTGCCGATCCCGTCGAGTCCTTGCCCGGGTTCGAGATTATCCATGCGGGCCTCATCTACAAATCGCGGCAGCCCGGCACCTTCGTCGATGGCTTGCAACAATTCCTGGCCCGTGTGCCAGAAGCGAAGGCACACACGCGGGCACGCTTCTTTGGCCATTCGCTAGACAGCGACCTGAGCTGTTTCGAGGGCATCGACTGTTTAGAGATGCATGGCTGGACCGCCCACCAAGATGTGGTCAACGCTGTGCGCGAATCGAACGTATTGTTCCTGCTCAACCACTCCGAAGCCCGCCGAGACATCACCGTCCCTTGGAAGGTCTACGAGTACATGGCTAGCGGCAACCATATCTTGACCGTCCAGACCCAGCAGCTGGAGCTCGACCGCATCATTCGCAGCTACGGAAACGCGACAGTGCTACGCACATACGAGGCAGAGGCAATCGCCGATGCATTGGAAAAGCTCTATCGCAGGTGGGCCAACGGCCAACTCCAGAGTCAAACGCCTCCACCATTCGCTCTGAAAATCAACCGGCCTGAATTGACCCGTCAGTTGGTGAACCTGCTTGATCGTGCCGTTGATGAAACCAGCGTCAAGCCCAATAGGTCAGCCTCCCACCCTGGTAATTCGATTCACCCCGCTGGCCTGCGGGCATTGACAAAAGGCTGAACCACAAGGACGCCAATTCACTGGGCAAGGCAAAACGCAGGAGGTTCTTGCGTTCCTACCTTGGCCGTTCTTAGGCCTGCGTAGCTCAGAGGTTCAGCGTCGTCTCTGTCTCTGGAGTGTGGCGCGTTCTCAATCTGCCGGGCGCGTACTTGCCATTGAGCGAGGTCTGCAATCTTTTCAGAGGGATCAGCGATTCGGCGCCTCGGGCATGCCCCACGCAGCGTCCATCCTTCGGTTCCGCGGGCGGTGGACGATCCGTACGCCTGCCTGCAAGATGTTGTCTGATGCCCAGGAAAACAGCGAAAAAACCGACATGCCAACCCCCGTTCTTGCGTCTACTCCTCCTAGTGGGCTATCATTGGGCAAGGGCCTTGAAATATCAGTGACAATGGAGTTTTTCGTCTATGGAAACAACGGCATCAGAGATTCAGCAGGTAGGGACAGCCGCATCCGAGGCAGCGAGGCCATTCCACGAACTGCGAGATGAAATGCACCGGGTGATCGTTGGCCAGGATGATCTGCTCAACAAGATGCTCATCGGTCTCTTGGCCAATGGGCACATTTTGCTCGAGGGCGTACCCGGGTTGGCCAAGACGACAGCGGTCGCCTGTTTGGCAGGAGGAATCCAAGCCGCATTCCAGAGGCTGCAATTCACCCCTGACCTACTTCCGGCTGACCTGATCGGCACGCTGATCTACCGGCCTAAAGAAGGCGACTTCGTGGTCAAGAAGGGTCCAGTTTTTTCCAACATCATCTTAGCCGACGAGATCAACCGAGCGCCCGCCAAGGTGCAAAGCGCACTGCTCGAAGCTATGCAGGAACGGCAGGTGACCATCGGGACTGAAACATTCAAGCTCGATACTCCGTTCCTGGTGCTGGCAACTCAAAATCCGATCGAACAGGAAGGGACCTACCCGTTGCCCGAAGCCCAGGTGGACCGGTTCATGTTCAAGGTGATTGTGGAGTATCCCACCCGCGAGCAGGAGCTCGAAATCCTGGAGCGTATGTCAGCCACTCGACCGAATTATTCTGTGAAAGCAGTGATGACCTGTGCTGACATAGCTGCGGCGCGCGACATTGTGGATCGCATTTACGTTGACGACAAAGTCAAAACCTACGTTGTGGACTTGGTTCATGCCTCTCGCAATCCGCAAGAATTCAATCTGCCGCTGGCAGATCTGATCCAGTTCGGTGCTTCGCCCCGTGCAACGATTTTCTTGGCGGTGGCTGCCAAAGCAGCGGCCTTCATGGCTGGTCGCGGCTATGTTACGCCTCAGGATGTCAAAGACATCGCCATGGATGTCCTGCGGCATCGGATCATTATTACGTATGAAGCAGAGGCTGAAGAGAAGAAGTCCGAAGACATCGTACGAGCAATCCTGGACTGTGTGCCGGTTCCTTAAGGATATTTCCAACGCGCGGCAGCTTCTGTGCCGGCAGTTGTTCATGCCGACCGTGGCCGTCGTTTTGCGAGGCTATGAGCTGTTGAAGAGCATAACCCTAAAGTAGGCTTGAACGAACGGTGGCGAGCGCGTGATCCCCAAAGAACTGCTCAAGAAGATTCGGCGAATTGAGATACAGACATCTCGATTGGTCAACGACGTGCTTGCGGGGCAATACAACACCGTCTTTAAAGGCAGGGGCATGGAGTTTGAAGAGGTTCGCCCCTACCAGATCGGCGACGACGTGCGAACCATCGACTGGAACGTCAGTGCCCGGCACAATGAACCGTTCGTCAAAATCTACCGAGAAGAGCGCGAATTAACCGTCATGTTACTGGTGGATGTCTCAAAGTCTCATTTCTTTGGAACCTGCGATCAGCTCAAGCGGGAATTGGCCACCGAAGTATGCGCGACGTTGGCGTTCTCAGCCGTCGGGGCGAACGACAAGGTCGGACTTATTCTCTTTAGTGATGGGGTCGAGAAATTCGTGCCCGCAGCCAAGGGCAGAATGCATGTCTTGCGGGTGATCCGTGAGCTTCTTTACCACGAGCCGGAGGGCACGGGTACGGATATTGCATCGGCATTGGAACACTTAAATCGGGTCAGCACGCGCAAAGGCGTTGTGTTCTTGGTCAGCGATTTTCAGGATGACGATTACGAGCACGTATTGAGGGTAGCTGCCCGCCGCCATGACTTGATCCCCGTGGTCATCTCGGACGCAAGAGAAATGGAGTTGCCCGACGTCGGCTTGGTGCAACTTCTTGACAGCGAAACGAACGAACTTGTCACCGTGGATACTTCGAGTTGGCGATTTCGCCGCAACTATGCCCAGGGCGCCGTTCGGGCAACCGAACAGCGTCGGCAGATGTTTCGCGGCCTGAACATGGAGACCATCGAGCTGACAACCGGCTCCTCGTTTGTCGAGCCGCTTACCCGGTATTTTCGGCGGAGGCACTCACGCCGATAGGCTATGCGACTGATCGGAACATACTCAACTGCTCGTCTCTCTCTTTGGCCACCACGCGGATTCCGATTCCCCTGGCCAACAGTCTTGTGCTGCGCGATGGGCTTGGGGCTCGTGGGTTGCCGAGCGAAGGACACCCCCCAATCACAAAATTCATCAACTGGCGCCACAGAGACGGTCCAGATCGGAGATGCCTCGTTCGTGGTGAGCATCGACAAACGGAGCGTCCGTGTGGCTGAGCCATTCAACCTGACCATAGAAGCCACCGCCCCCGCTACGATCGAAACCGAACTTGCAGATCTAAGAACCCAACTCGAAGAACAGTTTGTGATTCGTGATCACAGCCCCCTGACCGCCGAAGAGTCGGAAGGTCAGCGACGGTTGTTCCAGAGCTATGAATTGGAATCCAACGTCTCGGGCCTCTTGGCGTTGCCCGCATTCTCCTTTGCCGTGGGGGAGGAAGAGGCATCCACCGCACCGCTGAGCTTAGAGGTCGTTTCAGCTTTGGAGAGCGCCGAAGATGCAGACCTGTCCGCCCCGGCTGACATAGAGTCACCGTTGGCGTTGCTCGAACCCAGAGGATGGACTCCGTTTCTGATCGCTGGTGGTGCGGCAGTTGCCCTAGCTTTGATGGTATGGCTCTTCGTGCGAAGCAGAGCCGCCAAGGAAAGATTCATTCCCCCTCCCCCACCGCCGCATATTTGGGCACTGGCTCAGTTGGAGAAGTTGCTCAATGAGAAGCTTGTGGAAGGGAATCAGGTTCACGAATTCTATTTTCGTTTGAGCGGAATTGTGCGAACCTATATCGAGCTTCGTTTCTGCTTGATGGCTCCGGAGCGTACGACCCAAGAATTCTTGAATGAAGCGCAGCGAAGCAGTGCCTTGCGTTTTGGACACAAGGATCTGTTGCGCGAATTTCTGGTCGCCTGCGACATGGTCAAGTTCGCCCGTCATGAGCCTGGCGGTGCAGAAATCGACATGGTAATCGGGACCGCGCGGGGATTCATCGAAGAGACCGTGCCCGAGTCGGCTGCGATAAGTCTGGGAGAAGCAACTTGAGCTTCCACCCAGACAGCATTTGGTGGCTTCTCGCGCTGGCGTTTCTGCCGGTGATCTGGTGGCGTTGGCTTGCCCGGCAGCCTCATTCTGCGGTTCGGTTTAGCTCTATCAAGCCGTTGCAATTCCAGGGCGCCGGCTGGGCAGTCCGAGGACGGCATTTGCTGCCGCTCTTGCGCACGCTGAGTATTGGCCTACTGGTAGTCTGTCTAGCACGCCCCCGCAAAGGCAACGAGCAAACTCAGATCTATGCCGAGGGCATTGCCATCCAGATGGTGGTGGATCTTTCGGGCAGCATGCAGGGTGATGACTTTGTCATTGATCGGCAGCGAGCGACGCGACTGGATGCGGTCAAGTCCGTGTTCCAAGAATTCGTCGAAGGCGATGGCGACCAACTCGCGGGCCGACCTGATGATCTAATTGGGTTGATCGGCTTTGCACGACACGCTGACAGTTTGGCCCCCCTGACCCTTGATCATGACAATGTGCTCTCGATCCTTAGCGAGCTTGAGACAACGGCAGGCCCAACCATGCAGCGGAGGATGAACCAGCTTGAGCAAGCACATCACCGGGCGCGGGCAGCTGGGGATCAGCGCCGGATGGAACAGATCGCATTGGAGTATGAACGTCTAAAGGAAGAAGGCGTGACCGCCATCGGCGATGCTTTGGCCCTGGGCGTCGAACGCCTTCGTGATTTGGACCGCCGACGCTTACGCCGAAGCGAGGCCAACCAAATCAAGAGCAAGATCATCATCTTGCTGACTGACGGAGAGAACAACGCCGGAGACTTCGCCCCTGAGCAGGCGGCTGCCCTAGCCAAGGCGTCGGAGATCAAGATTTATACCATTGGGATAGGTTCAGCCAGGCGAGGCGGTGCCTTAGTCAACGAGAAGCAAATGCGAGACGTAGCTGAGACGACGGGGGGCAAGTTCTTCAAAGCCACGCATACCCAAGGCCTAGGGAAGGTCTACGCTGCAATCGATGAATTGGAGAAGACCAAGACCGAGGAGCGACACTATCTGGACTACAAGCCGGCCGCTACGGGCTGGCTGTCGATTGGTGACTTTCGGACGCCACCTTGGTTGATGGTTGTCTTGGGACTGCTGGGTTTGGAGATCTTGCTGGCCAACACGCGACTGAAGCGGTTGCCTTAGGCGTAATTGATTCATGGAAACGACATTCGGTCATATTGAGTATCTGCATCTTCTCTGGTTGGTGCCCGCGTTCGCGCTGGTCCAATGGCATGGTTTTGCGCGCCAGCGAAGCGGGCTACGGCGTTTTGCCTCGACCCACCTGATACCGTGGCTAACGCCTTCGGTCAGCTGGACGCGGCAGAAGGTGCGGACCGCACTGGTGTTGGTTTCGACGGTCTTGCTGGTCGTAGCCCTGGCTGGGCCTCGGTGGGGAGAGCGGGAAGTTCAGGTTCTTAGGCGCGGCGTAGACGTCATGGTTCTGCTGGATGTTTCGCGGTCCATGTTGGCCGACGATTGCCGACCAAATCGTCTTGAGAAAGCCAAGCAACTGATCAAGGACTTGTTGGACGCCTCACCCGGAGATCGGATTGGGCTAATCTGCTTTGCCGGTAAGACAACACTCGCCTGCCCGTTGACGCCGAATTATGGCTGGTTCCGGATGGCGCTGGACGATGTGGATACACGAAGTGCCCCTCGCGGCGGATCTGACTTGGCAGAGGCGATCAGGACAGCGGCTTCAAAACTCGGCGAACGGCCTGGGAATCACAAAGCGATTTTGCTGATCACCGATGGGGAGGACCAGGATTCTGATCCGCAGTTTGCCGCGAGCTACGCATTGGAGGATCATCAGATCCGTACATTTGCGATCGGGTTGGGCGACGGCGACATCGGTAGAAGAATTCCGGTGGAGACTGATTCTGGCATCGAGTTTATCAAGGAGCAGGACGGTGGCGAGCATTATTCCAAGATGAACGCGGCGCTGCTCGAGGGCATTGCCGGCACCGGGGGCGGCGGATTCGCCGTGCCAGCTGGGACAGCCGACATCGACATGGCAGAGTTCTACGAGCGAATAGTGGCTAAGCTGTCACCTGAGCAATACGAGACCGAAGAAAAGCAGCGGTACATCGAGCGCTATCAATGGTTCGCCGCGGCTGCCTTGCTGCTGTTGATGATCGAAACGATGATGACTGATCGGAAGAAATCGGCGGCCCCTGAATTGGCTGGAGGTTGGTAGGATGGTGCTGAAGATCGACACGTTCCACGCGAATCGATGGGCTAGGTGGCGCCTGGCGATGGCCTGTGCGGTCGTTGGAGCTGTGGCTGTCACTGCTGCTGCGGAGGATGACAGCCAAGCAAAGATGGATCCTTACGTAGCTGCCAGGGATGCACAGCTAGCCTTCGATGAGGGGCAGTTCGATGCAGCCCTGAAGGGCTATGAAGCCGCGGCGGGGTCGCTGGGGGAGTCTCAAGTCCTGGACTACAACCGGGCAGCGGCACTGTACAAACTTGGGGATTACAAGGCTGCTGCGGAGCTCTTGAGTCGGGCGGCACTCTCTGCCGAAGCTGACATGGGCCTTCGATCACAATTCGCTTGGGGCAACTGCGACTATTCATCGGCCTTGAGCAAGATTCCCGAAGGCGACCCGGCACAGGCTAAGCCCGAAGATAACCAGGCCGCTATCGAGCTGTTGCAATCGGCTACCCGCCATTACCGCGACGCGTTGGCCGCAGAATCGGCGCTGTCGGCAGATCATCCGGCGGACCGGGCTACCCGGGGCAATATTGAACGGGCGTCGAGGCTGATTCGACGCATCGAGGAAGTCATGGAGCAGCAGCAATCCGAGCAGCAATCTAAGCAGCAAGACGATCAAGACCAAGAGGATCAGCAGGACAAGAAGAAGCAGCAAGAGCAAGAACAGGATCAACAACAAGGTGATCAAGAGCAGGAGGATCAGCAGGAAAAATCCGATCAGGAACAAGAATCCGATTCCGACGAGCAAGAATCCGAGCAATCGGAGTCAGAACAGGATTCAAAACAGGACCCCTCCGACGAGCAGAAGAACGAACAGCAACAAGACCCCTCGCAAGACCAGCAGCAGCAACAAGATGACATGCAGCAGGCCAAAGCGGATCAAGCTCAAGAGCAGGAGCTTAGTCAAGAACAACTCGAGAGCATCCTCCAAAGCGTTCGCGACAAGGAAAAGCGACGACGAGATGAAAAACGCAAGATGATGCGCGCACGCCGAGTTCCGGTACTCAGAGATTGGTGAGGGAATGAAGGGTTCAAGTCCAGCCTGGTTGTTGAGCATCTTGGTCCTGGCGTCCACGGGCGTCTGCGCCTGGGCTGGCGATATCAACCTGGATTTGTCCACCAGCGAAGCCTACGTCAATGAACCCATCTCGGTCCGCATTCGTGTCATCAACGCCCAAGACCACAGCCCACCCCAGTATCCCGACATCAACGGCGCCGAGGTTCAGGATCTTGGCCAAACAGGGAGAAATCAATCGGTATCATTCGTCAATGGAAAGATGACCCGAAACGTCACCTTGACCTATGTGTTCTTGATCACACCCACTAAGCCAGGCACGCTGATCATTCCGTCGATTGGAGTTCGGGTCGACGGCGACATGCTGAAGACACCGGCCCGCAAGATCAAAGTGACCGAATCCACGACCGGCGATTTGATGTTCTTGAAGCTGACTTCCGACCGTGATTCGGTTTATTTTGGCGAGACCATCGACGTCAACCTGGAGATCTGGCTGAAGATTTACAGGGACCAAAATATCACCAGAGGCTTATCTGCCCAAGAGATGCTCGGCTTGATCAACGTGCAGCAGAGCAATTGGGGCGTCTTCAAAGAAACACTCGACCGAATCGATCGCCGGGACACTACGTGGCAGTACAGGCGTGCCAGCGGCAAGAATGCTGGTGGGGTTGCCCAGTCCTATCATGTGTACGTCTTGGAACAATCCTATACGCCGATCGATGTGGGGCCGATCGGTGTCGGCAACATCAGTGTTGTGACCAATTACCCCACACGCACCGCGGTGAAACGGGGCATCTTCGGCGACCGCTTGCAAGTCAGCGGGTCGAGGCCTATCCGTGCTTCGCTGGGGGCCTCTGATATTCTCGTGCAGTCTCCACCCAACCAGGATGCCCCGCCTTTCTTCAACGGCGCGGTTGGCCAATACACCTTCAGCGCCCAGGCGCGCAACACCGAAGTGCGGGTGCGCGAACCCATCGAGCTGATCATGACTATTTCAGGGCAAGGCGTGCTGGATCGCGTTCCTCCCCCACCGCTCTTAGCCATGGAAGCGATCACTCAGGACTTCAAGGTGCCCGAGGAACGCATGGCAGGGCTGGGCAACGAGCGGCAAAAGCAATTCACGGTGACCATCCGGCCCAAGAATGCAGATGTGGCTGAGATTCCGCCCATTCCGTTTGTCTACTTTGACCCTGTGGCTGAGAAGTATGTGAGCCTCGCATCTGATTCAATTCCGATCAACGTTACTCCGTCAGAGCAGGTATCACTTGATCGTTTCGCCATGGTAGATGAGCACAACGGCAACGGCATTAACCTCACGCAGACCGCCGCAGGCATTCGGGCCAACTACGCCGACATCGATGCCCTGTTGTCCCAGCAGTCGTACATCCCCGGCGCAGGCACGGTGGGGATGCTGGCTGCTGCGCCGTTGGTTTATCTCTGTTCGTTGCTCATCGTGCAGCGCCGTCGGCGGATGAGCACGGACACTGGATACGCCCGCCGACGGGGGGCGGCTTCTCGGGCCGTCGCGGGGATCGAACAGGCGTTGCAAGGCGATGACGCTGGAGAGGCAGCATCAATTATGGCTGGGGCGGTGATCAGCTACATCTCGGATCGCTGCAACGCCTCGACTGGATTGACCTCGGCCGAGGCTATCGAGCAGTTGACGCTGCGTCACATCGATTCCGAGTCGGTGCAAAAAGTCGAGAGCTTCTTGGGTGAATGCGAAGCCCTGCAATATGCGGGCGGTGATCAGAATCGGGACTTGGATGCCCAGGCCCGCCAGTGCATCGACGAACTGGAAAAGGAGCGATTCTGATGAGATTGCTCTTCTTCCTGGTACTAACCATGAGCTGGGCGGGCATCGCCTCGGCAAACGGGGCTGGTCTGTCCCTTGATGAGCGGGCGAAACTGATCGAGCGCGGTTTGACTGCCTTTGATCGCGGAGCCAACTTGGCTTCAGAGTCGCCGGCAGAGTCTGAGGCTTCCTACGTCGAAGCGGCGCACGCGTTTCAACGGGTGGTTGATTCGGGAACTCAAAACGGTTTGCTCTACTACAACCTGGGCAACGCTAGGCTCAGGTGTGGCCAACTTGGACAAGCGATTGCGAACTACCGTCGTGCGGAGAAGTTCATCCCCAACGACGCGCGATTGCAAGAGAACTTGCAATATGCCCGCTCGTTGTGTGGATACGATATCCTCGAGACGACCGAACGGGCAGTCGCCCGAACTCTGTTCTTCTGGCACTTCTCCATCCCACTCAAGACACGGCTGGCGGTCGGCTTGGCGGCTTATCTGTTCTTCTGGGTGCTGCTGCTAGCGCGATTGGCCGCCCCGAGATTCTCGATTCGCTATGCTCTGATTGCATCGTCGGCAATTTGGATGACATTGGCCGCTTCGGTCGCCGTCGATTTGAAGAACGCTTCTTCCCCAAAGGCTGGGGTTATCGCTGGCGGTGAGGTCGTCGTCCGCAAGGGCAACGGGTTCGGATACGATCCCCAGCTTGAGGAGCCCCTGGTTGGTGGGGTCGAATTCGAAGTCCTCGAGCAACGCGAGGCTTGGCTGCATATTAGCCTGCCCGATGGTAAGGATGGGTGGGTGCCCAAGAGCCGCGCTGAAGTATTCTAACCATGACGATCGATGCCAATGCGCCCACTGGTTTGAGACTTCAGTGCCCTTCAGGAGACGCAGCTTCGTCGAGTCTCTTGGCAATCTTGCGGGCTGCCTCTTCAGACACCCAGCCCTTGGCAGCTGCATGGTGTATGGCGTCTTTCTCGACTGCGGTCAAACTCGTCCTTAGTTCATCGATTTCGGTTTGCAGCGCATCGGCTGCCGGGGCGACGGCCTCTAGCGCCTGCTCGGTCTCGGCCTGCCTTCCGGCATAATGTTCGCGCAAGGCCCCGTAGGCAGATGCCGAGATGGAATGATCTGAGTACTTCTTATCCAGTTCTTGCAGCGCGCACTTGACCGCCCTCATTTGAGCACGGAGCCCAGCCGCCCGCTCGCGCTCTGCTGATGCATGTACCAGGCCAAACCGTTTGAGCAGTGGACCTAGCGTCGTGCCCTGCACCAACAGAATAATCAGCACTACACCAAATACAAAGTCACGGATCAAGGAGGCTTGTTCGACCGCGTGCTGAGTTAGCCACAGCGCCAAGACCATGGAGATGCCCCCGCGAAGCCCGCCCCAAGTGAGCACCTGAGGCCAACCTGGGCCGAACTCGCCCTCACTTCGCCCGGCGATCGGCAGGACCACCCAAACGACTCCCGCCCGAACCAGCGTCAAAATGACAAAGCCCGCCAGGGCGGCCGGCAGCACATTCAATAGACGTGAAAGATCGACTTCTGCACCAATGAGAATGAAGACAATCGAGTTGACTGCAAAGGCTGCGTATTCCCAGAATGAAATCACAGCGAGCCGGGAGGCGGGCGTCATGCCGTGCTTAGCCCCAAAATTGCCGCACATCATACCGGCGGTCACGACGGCGATCACGCCCGAGGCGTGCATCTTGTACGCCAGCAGGTAAGCGCCATAAGCCACCACAGTAGTCAGCGTAATTTCAACCAAGTGTTCGTCTGTCAACGAAATTATCCAGGAGACCGCAGCGCCTAGCACCAAGCCGATGATCAACCCGCCGCCGATCTCGACCATGATGAATTTGGTCAACCAGGCTGCGTTCACATTTCCCGCTTCAGCCCCATACCCCGCTGCTGCCGCCAACGCGGTGAAGGCGACCACAGCTACGCCGTCATTGAGCAGACTCTCCCCTTCGACGATCAGAGAAAGTCGCTTGGGCGCACCTAGCTCCTTAAACAAGGCAATCACGCTGACCGGATCGGTAGCGGCCAGAATGGACCCGATCAGGCATGCAACGAGGAATGAGACTTCTAGACCGAACCATGGCAGGGTGATCCAGAACGCCGCTCCTGCCAGGACAATCCCCAGGGCAACGCCCGGCAAGGCCAAGAGTAGGATGGCCCGGATGTTGGCCCGAAACTCGGTCAGGTTTACATGGAAGGCGGCTTCAAAGAGCAACGCGGGCAAGAGAACGGCCATCAGTAGCTCTTCGGAGAGGTGAAGCGAGAAGAGGTCTTCTGAGAACTGGGTCCGAAACACGCCCATCCCCAGCCCAGCCAGCACCAGAGCTACGGTGTAAGGCAGCCGGAATCTTCGAGCGAACATCGCTACGGCTGAAGCTACGACCAGCATGGCGATGATTGCGATTTCAGTTGTTATGCGTGAAGAGGCTACCGCCGTGTCGGAAGAAGCTAGCAAGAACACCCCGGTCGCCAAGGATTGTGCCAACATGATTTCGTGTGCATCTCCAACTGCGTCAGGATTCAAGAGCGGCGACTGAGCGAGCTACGCATTCCTGCATTCGCTCCGTGTGAAAACCGAGTGGCCGCCACCACATCATCAAGGCAGTGCGTACCTTACCAACAAGCAGGCGGGTTTGTCACCATCTTCCCGCGAGCATAGAGATTGACGCAGCTGTGCCTCTCAAATATGCAAGGCAAGTCGGGACGTCCGCCCAATCGGGTGGTCGATCATTGAATCCATGCGGCGGCAGGTGAATCAAGTAGATCAGGAGACGGCGATGGGCTTTGCTTCAGGTGGTATTTCGTTCCGACGGTATTTGGTCAGTGGCCCTGGGCCACAAACTATGGAAGAGGTTTCATACGATTCCATTCGCGAGCAAGTCTTCGGCACCGGCGCCTTGATGCCTGACGGGATCGAGGTTGGGTGGATCGCTCCGTCTCATCTGTTCGATACGGTGATTGATGAGGGAAAGGTCGAGGTAGGCCGATTCCTGCATCTGGTCATGCGTCTGGACCGGACCGCTGCCCCGGCGGCGGTTATCCGCAGCTATCGACAAATCGAGGAAGCAGCCGCCCTGGAAGCGTCGGGAAAAGAAAAACTCTCGGCAGACGAACGGCGGCTTGCCAAAGATGCAGCCGAATCAAGGGCGAGAAAAGAGGCCCAGAGCGGTCGTTATCGGCGGATCTCCACGCACTCAGTGTTGTTCGATGTTGAGCACCAGGTGGTCTACCTCGGGTCGCTGGGCAACACCGGGCATGATCGACTTTTGAAATTGTTCTCGGACACGTTCAAGAGCACGCTGAGTCCGCTCGACGTAACCGAACTGGCTGACCGTATCACCCAAGAGACGGGCAAGCATCGCAGCCTCGAAGACGCTACGCCGTTTCACCTGATCAATTCACCAGCAGGGGGCGGTGGTGGAAGCTCTTTCGACGGTGCGGACCGCAGTTTCTTGGGCAAGGAGTTCCTCAGTTGGTTGTGGTATCTGACGGATAACGGGGACGGTTTCGTAGAACCCAGGCAGAGCGGCCGATCCACCCTGCCGACCCAGGTTGCGGTTCTGTTCGACCGAATCATCCAGCTGGATTGCGATTTTGAGCTGAGCGGACGTGACATCTTGTATTCTGAGCAACCGACGACCTCGCCCGAGGCCCGGGCAGGGCTGCGCATGGGCAAACAGCCAACGCGGGCAGGTCTCACGCTGGCCGCGGATGGCGAACAGTTCAGCATGGTGTTCGACGCCCAAAAGATGCAGGTCAGCGGGCTGAAGCTACCCGAAATTGATGAACCCGATGCGCTCGTCTGCCTGGAGGAGCGATGCCTGATGATGGCACGATGCTCAGCCATTCTCGATGGGCTATTCGGCTGCTTCGTCAGTGAACGCTTCGGCGAAAAACACGGACAACTCGCAAACCAGATGCGTGAGTGGGTACAAACTGGCCGCCCCGCCCCGCAGATGGTGGAGACTGACGAGGCAGAATCGAATCCGCTTCGTATCGCCCGCTAGTGTTGTAACGCGCCCAATTCTTCGGGTATTGAAGTGCTGACTTGCTGGGGCGTTCGTGCCCTCCGTCATTCCCCCGCAGGCGGGAATCCAGCCGTGGCGGCCGTAGGGCATGAAACTAGATTTCCGCCTGCGCGGGAATGATGAATACTTCTTTCGCCGAATAGTGGCATCAAACCTGAGGATGCACTCCCCAGGACATATGGGAACGTGGTATAATGCGCTCGCACAGCCAGAACTTCGGCGCAAGGTCACGATTTTCCAAGAACGGCTGCAACCACCCACCATGCCAGAGACGCGCGCCAGTCTGATAAGCCGCATCAAGTCGCTGGAGGACGCTCCATCCTGGGAGGAGTTTGATCGGCTCTATCGCCCCCTGTTAATACGCTATGCGAGCGAACGAGGCCTAGCCCCTGACGAATCT
>JAJDDP010000054.1 GCA_029260235.1 Phycisphaerae bacterium
CAGATTTGTTACCATCTGCGCCGCACTCAGAGGCACTTTCTGAGCCGCACCATGCCCTGGTGGCGGAATTGGTAGACGCGCTAGGTTCAGGACCTAGTGTCCTTTTTGGACGTGGAGGTTCGAGTCCTCTCCAGGGCACACGGATGATTCCGGCTGAGGCCGGGATCCATCGGGCCCTGAAGGCCCTGCTCAATCGCGCAGTCAGGCATGGACTCACTACGACCGATGCGAATCCATTCGCCGGCGTGAAGGTGGCAGAGCCACCAGGAGAGAAGAGGAAGCTCAGCCTTCAGGAAATCGTGAGGCGATCCGCGCACTCGACCTAAACCCAGAGTCTCCGCAGTGGCATGCGCGCAACCTGAGCACGCCGGCCAAGTTGAGGCGCTCCGTTGGCTCGCAGAATGCGTACATCAACAAGCTTCTGAAGGAAATTGCGGTGCTGGCCGGGGTCAATCCCAAGCTCAGCTTTCATATGAGCAGGCGCTCCTTCGCGAACGTAGCGCTCACCGAAGGATGGAGCGTTCGGCTGGAGCCCATCCGCAGTAGGATGATGGACTCTCTGGCAGCGCTTGGTACCTTCGGTAACCAGATCCCCGCCCATCCAGCCGAACCCCCGCCGTGCTTGTTAAAGTTCCGGAAGAAATGGCTCGTCGAGGCATCGACCAGTTTCTTGGCACCCTTCGGGACAACGGCGACGCGATAGAAGAATCCGGCGAAGTGGTGTTCGACTTGTCGGACTGTGCCGTGATGACCCCAGCAGGCGTCGTCCTGATGGCTGCCATGGCGTACTACTTCGAAGGACGAGGCATACAGACATTCGGGCGAAAGTCGTCTTCTTGGGGTGCCAGAATGCTCCGAGGCTTTCTGAGGGCCGACCCCAAAATCGGCGAACCACTCACAGCAGAGATGCTAACCGAGGCCGATGCAAACATCCAGCAGTTGGTGGCTATTCAAAATTCCGAAGACCGATGGAACGCTCAGACCGAATTGGTACAAATAACAGGTCGGTTGGAGGCGAGTCAGTCAGCGCGAAAATCGATCGACTACATCACGAACGAGATTCTCGAGAATGCAGTAGTACACGGCTACCAGTCAGACGGAACGGTGTACCCGAAGCCGATGTTTGTAGCATCGATGAGGAAGGGGAATGCCATTGAGATTGCAGTTTGCGATCGTGGCATCGGTATCCAGACGGCGTTGCTCCAGCGACGTGAGCATGCCGGAATTAGCGCTGCACACGCCCTTAGGATTTGCACCGATGATAGAGTGACCGGGGCGCCCAAAGGGAGCCCGGGCTTTGGGCTGTTCTGCACCAGGGAACTCGTCCTGGGCGGTGGAGGTGCCTTGGAGATCTGGAGCTCTGGCCGACACGTGAGCATCCGATCCAGCGGAGCTAAGGTGTCAAAGGGCAACCTACGCCAAGGAACACTTGTTGCGTTCAGGATCAACCATAAGGCAGCTGTGCCGTACAAGCAGGTACTCGGAAAAAGTGCGAAGAATTTGGACGAGATGTGGGAAATAGTTACCTCCATAACTGACGACGAGGCAGCATGACAACTATCCAACTCATAGAACATGGACACAATCTCGCCCAGCGAAACCAGGGCCGAGTCGTGTTCGATCGTGCATGGCGGCTGCTGGCGGAGTCCGGTCAGTCGGTCACCTTCGACTTCACGGGGGTCTTGAGCATGTCAACCGGGTTTGCTCACGAGGTGTTTGGCAAACTCTGGGTCCTCCTAGGGGATGACTTTCAGCGCCGGATTCGGCTTGTGATTCCGCCAGGTCTCGATGAGATGACCGCCCTAATTGTCCGCGGGATTGACGCGGCAAGTCGGCATTCTCAACGAGGCTACGAATCCGCCGGGTAGGCTGTCTGGAGAGAACCGAATGGCCAACCGGATGGTTGGTCCCATCGCGCAACCACGTCCGTATGCGTTTCTTGGCCTACTGGATCAGCGCACGCCTGAGTCTGGGGTGGAGGGCGCGGGGGGAGAAGCGCCGCGTGCCGGAGATCCTGCGTCCTTGCAGAAGATCCGCGCCGGGGTCCTGAGTGTTGCTGGCAACGATCTGGGCCGACTCCTGGCTCAAATCCGGCCGGAACTCAACGATACGCTGACTCGCCTTGGGCTTCTGAAACTTCTCTCCGGGCGCCCAAGCTGGGGGAGGGTTTCGAGAAGATCACTGCCGACCACGCCACTCCCGGGGGGCTGAATGAGCAGATGTTGAGAGAGCTCACCCGTGGCGGCTGCCATGAGAATGTCTCGAAAAGGCTTTCGTTGATGTTTGAGCGCCGTATCCGTCCGGCCAGGTGCATGGTTGACACAGCCCGATTCACCATTTCGCCGGATCGCAGCGAGGAGAGGATGATCTCCTCAGGCCGACTTACGCCTTCGGACTCCAGCGGTGGGGTAACAGTTCGGCGACCATGCTGAGCTTGTGTTGCGGAATCCGCCCCAGGACATCGGTGAGCCACGCAAGCGGTTCAACCCCGTGCTTTTTGCGGGTCGCCAAGAGCGAATAGACCACAGCCGCTCGTTGGGCCGCGTCGTGGGATTCCTATGATGGGAAATATGCCCAACGCCTCCAACGACGAATTGGGAAGTCTGTCTGCTTCACCGCTCAAGGTACCGTAGACGGCGAGTACTGGCCGAAAGAGCCCTCTGAGACCACCCCAATGGACCACTCGCAGAAGCTGTCATCAAGCTGTACGTCACCGGAAGCGGCCAATTCCTGGCAGCTTCAAACACTGATGCGGACGGTGATTACTGCTTCTACCACTGCGGGGCAGTTCAATCGTACGCCCTTGGGCCGGAGCGTGTGCATGCGGCGCCCCCTGGCCATGGAATCCGGTTTTTAGCCGCAATAGATAGGCGTGTCGCACTCGCGATCCTGTCCTACGACGAGAAACCGGGGATTCAAGCGATTTTCGAACGGCAGATCGCAGAGAACCAGTCCACCGGACGAATCGCCCTCCAACCCTGTCCGATTGCGGACAAATGTGTCCGCAATTGAACGTGCTGTCGTTTCGAATCCGTTGATTCCGCAGCCAAACCCAAAGGCACGGGTTTTGAGATGGGTTTCCGCGACAACGCCTCAGTAAGGTCCCCATGCGCAACTACCTCAAAATTGCCTTCCGCGTTCTGAAGCGGCACCGATCGACCGCGCTGATCAATGTTGTTGGACTGGGAATCGGCCTGGCGGCCACATTCTTGATCCTCGTGTACGTGCAGGACGAGTTGTCCTATGATTCGTACCACCGT